>CAYVUF010000348.1:0-2042 GCA_964454605.1 uncultured Bacteroides sp. | reverse complement strand
GCATTGTACTGCGCAATACGGAGTTGTTCCTTTTTGACAGCGTAGGCAGAATAATTTCCGGTAAAAACGGTTGCTTTGGTGTTGTCAAGTTCAATCACTTTGTTGGCAATGCGGTCCAGAAAATAGCGGTCATGGGAAACAATTATAACCGCACCCTTGTAATTTAGCAGATAGGTTTCAAGCCACGTAATGGAAGACATATCCAGATGGTTCGTAGGCTCATCCAGAATAATCAGGTTAGGTTTCAGTAGCAGAAGTTTACCAAGTGCTACACGAGTTTTCTGTCCCCCGGAAAGAGTGGCAATGGATTTATGAAAGTCATTTTCGTCGAATCCAAGTCCTTTCAAAACACCGGTTAGTTCACTTTTGTAGGCATATCCGTTTGCCAGTTCAAAAGCATGGGTTACATTGGAATAAGTGTCCATCAATTGCGGCATTTTTTCGTCAGAAGCAGTTTTCATCAGCAATTCCAGAGAACGAATTTTGTGTTCCAGGTCAATAATATCCTGCTTCACAGACAGAAGTTCATCATAGATTGTATTATCACCGGAAACAGCCTGATGCTGGGATAAATAGCCGACGGTTTTGTCTTTGGACAACGTTACTATGCCGTCATCCGCAGAAAGCTCTCCCATGATGATGCGGAGCAGAGTTGTTTTTCCTGCACCATTGATGCCTACAATTGCCGCTTTATCATAATCTTCAATATGGAAGGACACATTTTGAAGAACGGGTATTTCATGAAACGATTTATGGATATTGTTAACAGATAATATCATGATAAATAACTCCTTGCATCTATGCTTATTTTTCGCACCTTTTTCCAGTTTACAAGGCAAAATGGATTGTGTCAAATGGAAGTACCAATTCATTGACATAATTTTAACATTTCGTTATAATAAAATATGTTATTGCATTTTAGAAACAGGAGGCAGCATCAGTGGAAGAGAAAGAGATTTCACAGGCTGTTATTGGCCGTTTGCCGAGATATTTCCGTTATCTTGGTGATCTGAAGGACGAAGGAATTGAAAGAGTTTCTTCTCAGGAATTAAGCGATATTATGCAGGTGACAGCATCCCAGATTCGTCAGGATTTGAATAATTTTGGTGGTTTCGGACAGCAGGGATATGGTTATAATGTTGGATATCTGTATGAAGAAATTGGTAAGATACTAGGTCTGGACAAAGAGCACAATCTGATTATTATTGGAGCAGGACATCTGGGACAGGCACTTGTGAATTATATGAACTTTGAACGAAGAGGGTTTATTTTCCGGGGAGTGTTTGACCACAATCCGGCGATTTGTGGCATGAAGATACGTGAGATAGAAGTTCAGCCAATGGAAAATATGGAAACGTTTGTAAAAGAAAATAATATTGACATTGCGGTGCTTACTATACCAAAAAGTGGTGCGGTTGCTGTTGCAGAGCAGCTTGTGTCTTATGGAATCAAAGCAATCTGGAATTTCGCGCATGTGGATTTGAATGTACCAAAGGAGATTCAGGTAGAGAATGTACATTTGTCGGATAGTCTTATGAAACTGTCCTATAACCTTGCTTCTCGTGATAACTGAGAACATATGGCTGATAGAAATAGACAGCAGAACAGATGAAAGCAGATAGGAAAGGACAAGGGTTCCAAATGGCGAGAAAAGATGAAGTTTTTCAAATAGCATTATCGGATAAGAAGATTCCGCTTTTAACGCTGGACAATAAGTGGCATCAGCTTTTTACCCAGGCAGATACAACACCTGAGATTAAGATGTATGAGAAGCAGTTAAATGAGTTGGTGAAACGCCAGAGCAAGGCAAATACGGAATCTAAGGATATACGTAAAATTAAGAAAAAGCTGATGGAGGAGATTGTACTTCTGGCAGATGAACTGGTGAAGGATTCTGAGAATCCCAGATTATTGAAGAAGATGGAAGACCATAAACGTCTGGTTAGTGAGTGCAATGAGAAACTGGAGAAGTACGAGCAGGAATTGTTGGAGCTTCCCAGAGAAATTGATAAAACAAACCGGTCTTTGATGCTGGCATCTAT
>CAYVUF010000347.1:0-2043 GCA_964454605.1 uncultured Bacteroides sp. | reverse complement strand
ACCGTAGAAGACAGAGCTGTGAAAGATGGCGATATGACAGTTATCGACTTCGAAGGATTTGTTGATGGTGTTGCATTTGAAGGTGGTAAAGGCGAGAACTATCCGCTTACAATCGGTTCTGGTGCTTTCATTCCTGGTTTTGAAGAGCAGTTAGTGGGTGCTGAAATCGGCAAAGAAGTAGAAGTAAATGTTACTTTCCCAGAAGAATATCATGCAGAAGATTTGAAGGGTAAACCGGCAGTTTTCAAATGTACGGTAAAAGAAATCAAAGAAAAACAGCTTCCTGAGTTAGATGATGAATTTGCAAGTGAAGTATCTGAATTCGAAACCTTAGCTGAGTATAAGGAAGATGTTAAGAAGAATCTGGAAGAGAAAAAAGCAAAAGATGCTAAGAATGCAAAAGAAGAAGCTGTTATCAGCGCAATCGTAGAAGCATCTGAAATGGAAATTCCAGAAGCTATGTTAGAAACACAGCAAAGACAGATGGTGGATGAGTTTGCACAGAGAATTACTATGCAGGGTCTTTCTATGGAGCAGTATTTCCAGTTTACAGGTACTAACTATCAGCAGATGGTAGAACAGGTAAAACCACAGGCAGAAGAAAGAATTAAATCCAGACTGGTATTAGAGGCAGTTGTTGCAGCAGAAAAGATTGAAGCAACCGAAGAAGATTATGAAAAAGAAATGGCTGTTATGGCAGAAGCATACCAGATGGATGTTGAAAAAGTAAAAGAACTGCTTGGTGAGAAAGAAAAGAAAAACATTATGCAGGACATTGCTGTGAAGAAAGCAGTTGACTTCGTAGTAGAGAAGGCAAAAGAAAATAAATAATAAATAGTATAAAGTTTTTCTTAAATATGAAGCTGATTCGTGCAGAATTATTTTAATAGAGCTATAATAGCAGATAAGGAAGCAAAATTGTGGCAATATTAGAATAAAATGGAGGAATTATTATGGCATTAGTACCTTATGTCATCGAGCAGACCTCAAAAGGGGAACGCTCATATGATATTTATTCAAGACTTTTAAAAGAAAGAATTATTTTCTTAGGCGAGGAAGTAAACGAAACAACAGCCAGTCTTGTTGTTGCGCAGATGTTATTCTTAGAGTCTGAGGACCCGGAGAAGGATATTCATCTGTATATCAACAGTCCGGGTGGCTCTGTTACAGCAGGTATGGCTATTTACGATACCATGCAGTTTATTAAATGTGATGTTTCTACGGTATGCATCGGTATGGCAGCCAGCATGGGAGCATTTCTGCTTGCTGGTGGTACCAAAGGAAAGAGAATGGCACTTCCGAATGCTGAGATTATGATTCACCAGCCCCTTGGTGGAGCACAAGGTCAGGCAACTGAGATTGAGATTGCAGCAAAGCATATCCTGCAGACCAAAGAGAAATTGAATAAGATTTTGGCCGAGAATACAGGACAGGATTATGAGGTGATTGCAGCGGATACCGAACGTGATAACTGGAAATCCGCAGAAGAAGCTCTTTCTTACGGTTTAATTGACCGGGTTATTGCCAATCATGTCGAGGCTGCGAAATAACTAAGAAAGGCATGGTTATCAGACAATGGCAGGAAGAAATTCTGACGATAAAGTAAGATGTTCTTTTTGTAATAAAACTCAGGACCAGGTAAGGAAACTGATTGCTGGTCCGGCAGGTGTCTATATTTGTGATGAATGTGTAGATATCTGTGCGGATATTATCGAGGAAGAATATGAGGAAGAACCGGAAGTAGAAGAAATGGAAATTAATCTTCTGAAACCGGTAGAAATCAAGAAATTCCTGGATGATTATGTGATTGGACAGGAGGAAGCTAAGAAGGTTCTGGCTGTTTCTGTATACAATCATTATAAAAGAGTAACAACACCACAGGATGATGATGGGGTAGAGTTACAGAAGAGTAATATTATCATGGTTGGACCGACTGGTTCCGGTAAAACTTATCTGGCACAGACTTTGGCAAAGATTATCAATGTGCCTTTTGCCATAGCAGATGCGACCACGCTCACAGAGGCAGGTTATGTAGGTGAGGAT
>CAYVUF010000346.1:0-2083 GCA_964454605.1 uncultured Bacteroides sp. | reverse complement strand
AAAAATAGAACAATGACAACAAATATCGGAACTATTAATCTTGCAGAATTGGATTTAGTGGAGGATTGCTTAGAAGTATTTATTCCTATCGTTGCAGTATCGGACAATCTGAAAGCAACCATTGAGGAAAATGTACAGAGAGCCAAAGCAGAACATCAGAAGGAATTTTTGGATTGCAGAGGTAAGAAGTGGAGCGATGCAGGAATCGTTATGACATACCAGAGCTTACATATCACAGTTAAGGACAAGGCTTTTAACTATGAATTATGTTTTGACTTTGAGGATAAGGAAAGCAGTTTGATTTATGCAGATTTTAACCTTGAGGTGGATTTATCGGAGCATACCGAGGAATTAAAGAAGCTGGTTATTAAGGCTATGATTGACAAGTTTTTCTAATCAAAGGAATCAAGGGAGGGTTGCCGAGTGTGGCAATCTTCCCAACGGAAGAAAGAAAAGGAGCGTGTTTTATAAATGGAAAAATTGCAGCCATTAACGGAAATTGAGAAGCGTCAGGCAGAAGAGCATCACGGACTTGTTTATTCGTTCTTACATAGACACGGATACTCAATAGAGGAATTTTATAATATAGCCATTTTCGGCTATCTCAAAGCCATTCAGACCTATAACAGAAGGGAAGATTTACGGAAAAAATATCAGCTTGCTTTTATCTGTGAGCAGTATATGAGAGCCGAAATCAAAGACCATTTCAGAGTGCAGAACGCACAGAAGAGAAAGCCAACGGAAACAATTATAAGTCTGGATGCCAACTACACGGAAACAGACAACCTTTATAATTTGGTTGGTGGAAAATCTGTTGAAGATGAATTGATGGAATCGGAACTGTTAGAGGAACTATTGGAAAATTTGTCAGAGGTTCAACGTGACATATTGAAGTTGAAATTGGAAGGATTCAGCAACAAAGAAGTGCATTTGTCTTTGGAAATTCCAACATCAACATACTACAAGGAATTGGACAGAATCAAGGTTATATTTAAAGGATTGGTTGGTTAGGGGATTATCCCTAATCACACCAACGGAAACAATATCAGAAGAGGTAAATTCTATGGATATTACAGTTAAAATGGTGGCAGATTTGCTTGTGCATAATGCGGAATATTTACTAAAGAAGTATGGTTTATCTGTTGAGCATAAAGTGTTGGAAATGGTAAAAACTGCATCTAATCTTATTTGGAATAATGCAGACCCTGAAACAGATGAATCATGGGTACATTGGATAACTTCAAAGGAATTATATGTAGTGGAATATATTGGAGAATTACACAAGGAATCGGTTAGAAAATATTTATCATTGTAAAATGTGGATTACTTGAAATATAGCAGTCCACATTACAGGAAGGAATGATTTAGTATGGCTTTAGTAATAATGAACGATAATAAATATTATCTGATGCACAATGCAACTGGTGCATTAAAGAAGACACAGGACATAGGGCAAGCGGAAGATTTTGGAACATTGGAAAAGGCTATTGAGCAATGCCGACACAATCCAACCAAGACCAGAGGATATTATGTGTATGATACTGTTTCAAATAAAATATGTTATAGAAGGAATCCAAGTAAGAAAAAGCATAGGAAATCATATTCACAAGATACAAGACAGTTAATATATGAGAGGGCAGAAGGACGATGTGAATTGTGTGGAAGAAAAATTTTGTTTGATGATATGACATTAGACCATGTAAAGCCTCTTTCAATGGGTGGTGCTGACAGTGTGGAAAATCTTTCTTGTACTTGTGAACCATGCAATTTTTTCAAAGGAAACATATTACCTGATACATTTTTTGAAAGAATCTCATTGATTTATCTGTATCAGATGGAAAAGAAGCATAAGGGTAAATTGAAGTGGAAGATTGTACATAAGGTATTAAGTCGGATGATTTAAGGTTGTCAGCATCGGTGGAAATTTTTCTGCTGGTGCTGATTGAAAAATGACGGAAGGAGTGGTATAATATACACAGAAATAAATGTATATTTTATACCGAATGGAGACTATGATGGTTAATTACAATAAATTGATGGAAAAACTGAAAGAAAAGGGTATTACTACTTATACTATAAGACA
>CAYVUF010000345.1:0-2084 GCA_964454605.1 uncultured Bacteroides sp. | reverse complement strand
AATTTAGAAATATCTACTCCCTGCTGTTCTGAGTAAGAAGCAACTCATTTTTTCATTAACTTTTTCAATTAGCATTTCCTCTCCAGCGGATGCTCTGAAAAAGTTCATTGAAAATGTCCATTAACCACCTAAAATAGCAAGAGTTTTAGGGATTTCCCTAACCAGAATGCACTTGTATTACAAAGTGCGACTCCACGAACCATAAAATAGCCACTCTTCATAGCAGATTACTACTAACGAAAAGTGGCTATATTCTAACATCTTACAAATTATTCTTCATAATTCCCAAGTAATTCTCCGGGTGTTTTCTCAAAAAGGATGTCGTAAACTTTGCCGGAGGATTAAAATCCATATTATACATCCTTGCAGCATGTGCACATTTATTTCGTAATACGGACAGGCAGTGCAGATGATTTTCTAATGTATCCTTACCTACTCCAACCATACCGGCTATTGTATCTTTTTCCGAATAATACATAGAACTGTATAACTTGGATATATTAGAAAAAGACATCAATTCCACAACCCACAGTGGCATTTCACCGGAGCTTCTTTCAAAAGTGTTGGGAATGATTGCCCATGTCAAATGATGCTACCTGCTTCAAACAATTCTATATCGTCTGCGGATACACGGATCTGCGCTCTGGTATAGATAAGCTGGCATCCATCATAGATGCAAAGACAGAAAACTCTCCTTATGTTCCTGACACCCTATACCTGTTCTGCGGACGCAAAACAGACCGCATCAAAGGACTTGTCTGGGAAAAGGATGGATTCCTGTCTTACTACAGTCCCTAAAAAAGCTGTCCGCCCGGTGGAAGCACCTGGGTATGTGGCATGATATTTGTGCAAAAGGGAGAAATTTTCCGCCTCCCATAAATGGTTAAAAACTGCCGTTTTGGGGCATCACCAGACCCACAGGAGGGTGATTTACCCCGTATTTTTTGTCACTGTGCCATACGAATATATTTGAATCATTTCAAAAAGGTCAAAAGAGTGCTCCGAGAACTCCGTTATACACGCTTATAATCATAGGCATTATAATCACATGGCAGATTATATGCCTTTGTAATCTTTGCCTCTCCTGTTTCACAGCCATGAAGTGTTCTGCACTCAGCTAAAAGCTACGGTCCTGCAGCACGATGAATGGCACCATCTACTCCGCCGCCTCCCAAAAGAAAATTATTGGCAGCATTAACGATCGCCTGCACATCGGTAATTTTTGTATATCACCTTTTGCTGTCTTTATTACGTACATCAGTTCCACTCTTTCCAGATATCCGGCTTATAACCAAGCGTGGACTGCTTTCCATTTCTCACTACCGGCGTCTTAATTACCTGCGGATTCTCTAGTACTTTTTCCTGCTTATCCTCATCAGCAGTATATTTAATGATTGCAAGCAAATCTTTGTCTTTGCCATCCCAGTTGATCATATTCTCCAGACCACCATTCACTTGTGCAACGGCGTTAAATTCACCTTTACTCATGCCTTTTTCTTTCATATCAATAAACTGATACTTGATGCCACGCTCCTTGAAGAAACGCTCAGCCTTCTTAGTGTCATTACATTTCCTAGTTCCAAATATCTGTATATTCATAATCAGTATTCCTTTGCCATCTCTTCATCTATTCCATACATAGCCTTAAAATGTTCGAGGTCTGCCAGACTTTTAATCAACATTACCTCTTCTATCCTGCCTGTATGTATATCCTTAAAACCTGCTACCTGCTCGCCATTGCAAATACTTGCTTTGATTACCGGCTTTTTATTTTCCTTATCATATGACTGTTGAGTTTTTTTCTTATGAAACAGTCCCATTTTGCCCACCTTCCTTCGCCTGTGCCATCAGCACAAGTTTCTCAAATGACTGTGCAAAACGCTCATCATCTTCATTTGTCCGCTTTCTTGGCCCCTTAATATGATTCTTAGTCGAACCATGTCTTACTTTCTTATTAAGATGTCTTTCCATAAGCATCCGGTCAATATTCTCATCTGTGTACCACTTGCCAGATTGATGAATTGCATATGCACCCTTGCCAAGTGCCATTGCAGCAACACCATAATCCTGAGATACCACAATAT
>CAYVUF010000344.1:0-2097 GCA_964454605.1 uncultured Bacteroides sp. | reverse complement strand
ATAAATGGGGGCATCCAGCCGTAGCAATTACCGACCATGGGGTGGTACAGTCTTTCCCGGATGCCAATCATGTCTGGGAAGATTTGTGGAAAGAAGAGAAAAATAAGAGAAAAGAAGCCGGAGAAGCTGACCCAGACAAGCAGGACTTTTTTAAAGTGATTTATGGGGTAGAAGCCTATCTGGTGGATGATTTGAAAGAAATCGTAACCAATGATAAGGGACAGACCTTACAGGAAACGTTTGTAGTGTTTGATATTGAAACAACAGGCTTTTCTCCGGTAAATAACCGCATCATAGAAATTGGAGCAGTCAAAGTGGAAGAAGGTAAAATCACAGACCGCTTTTCAACTTTTGTAAATCCAGATGTGCCGATTCCCTTTGAAATTGAGAAGTTAACCAGCATAAATGATGAAATGGTAATGGATTCTCCTAAGATAGAGGTGATTCTTCCACAGTTTATGGAGTTCTGTAAGGGTGCAGTACTGGTGGCGCACAATGCCAATTTTGATATGAGCTTTATTATGGAAAACTGTGACCGCTTAGGGATTGCACATGATTTTACGTTTATTGATACGGTTGGAATTGCCAGAGTCCTTTTGCCGGGACAAGCGAAGCATACTCTGGATGCTGTAGCTAAAACCTTAGGAATTTCTTTGGCGAATCATCATCGTGCAGTGGATGATGCAGAGGCTACTGCGGAGATTTTCGTGAAATTTATTCCGATGTTAGAAAAAGATGGGGCAGACACACTTGAAAAAGTGAATGCAATGGGCAAGTCCAGCCCGGATATTATTCGCAGACTGCCCACCTATCATGCGATTATTCTAGCCAAAAATAATGTGGGACGTATGAATCTGTATCGGCTTGTTTCCCAGTCCCATCTGACCTATTTTGCCAGAAGACCAAGGATTCCCAAAAGTCTGCTGCTGCAGTATCGGGAAGGTCTGATTCTGGGAAGTGCCTGTGAAGCGGGTGAATTGTACCGGGCATTGTTAGAGGGAAAATCGGATGCAGAAATTGCAAGACTGGTAAATTTCTACGACTATCTGGAAATCCAGCCTTGTGGAAATAACCGTTTCATGATTGAATCGGAGAAAGTGCCTAATATCAATTCCATAGAAGATATTATGGATATGAACAGGAAGATTGTGAAACTGGGGGAAGAGTTTCATAAGCCGGTTGTTGCCACCTGTGATGTGCATTTTCTTGACCCGGAAGATGAAGTTTATCGCCGTATTATCATGGCAGGACAGGGATTTTCGGATGCAGACAATCAGGCACCCCTGTATTTCAGAACTACGGAAGAGATGCTGGAAGAATTTGCTTATTTAGGCAGTGATAAAGCACAGGAAGTTGTGATAACCAATACCAATCTGATTGCAGATATGGTGGAATCCATGTCACCGGTCCGTCCGGATAAGTGTCCTCCGGTGATTGAAAACAGCGACCAGCAGTTGACCGACATCTGTTATAATAAGGCACATGAATTATATGGGGAAACACTGCCGGAAATCGTAGAGGCACGTTTGCAGAAGGAATTAAATTCTATTATTTCGAATGGATTCGCTGTGATGTATATTATTGCACAGAAACTGGTTTGGAAGTCCGTAGAAGATGGATATCTGGTAGGTTCGCGAGGCTCCGTAGGTTCTTCGTTTGTAGCCAATATGGCGGGAATTACAGAGGTTAATTCGCTTAGTCCCCATTATTTATGTCCGGATTGCCATTATTATGACTTTGATTCCGAGGAAGTGAAGGCATATGGTGGTGGTGCAGGATGCGATATGCCGGATAAAAATTGTCCTGTTTGCGGAGCACCCCTTCGAAAAGAAGGATTTGATATTCCTTTTGAAACCTTCCTGGGATTCAAAGGAGATAAAGAGCCGGATATCGATTTGAACTTTTCCGGGGAATACCAGAGTAAAGCACATAAATATACGGAAGTTATTTTCGGTGCAGGACAGACCTTCCGTGCAGGTACCATCGGTACTTTGGCGGACAAGACAGCTTTCGGTTATGTAAAGAATTATTTTGAAGAACGTGGAAAACATAAGAGAGGATGCGAAATTGCAAGACTTTCTCTTGGATGTACCGGTG
>CAYVUF010000343.1:0-2105 GCA_964454605.1 uncultured Bacteroides sp. | reverse complement strand
ACAATGTCCTTGGCTTCCGAAACACCGTCCATATCACTCATCTTGGTATGACAGTGAAGTTCTACTCTCTTACGCACACTGTTATCGGAACGTGAGGTTGTGAAATCTGGTATCTTTTTGACACCAAAAATAGAGCCAATGGTTAACTCACTGTCAAACTTATCCACCATCGTCATCCCTTTGATTTTTACAAAGGCTCCCGGTTTCAGACCTGCAGTAATCTCTCCTACCTGGTCATTATGTGCAAACAATTTAATCGTCATGGTATCCGTAAAGTCTGTGATGTCATAAATTAAAATGGTACGTTCATTCCGAATTTCTCTCTTATCAAAATTCAGAATCTTACCGCGAATTACCACTTCTCCAATTTCGCCAACAATCTCTTCCATGCTGATGGCTTCTTCTTCAAAATCTCTTCCGTACAAGACATCTGGATTGTCCGAACGTTTCACAGCACGCCTTGCATCTGCTCCACCATTTTTTCCTTTCTGGAAACCTTTCTCGGCTTTGCTGCCTGCTGCTTCTTTCTGCTTATCTGCTTTGGCTGCGGTATCTCCTGCAGCTCCTGCCATTCCATTGCCGGCCGCTCCTGCTGCCTGCTCTGGTGCTCCCGTCTCTGTTCCAGATTCCAGAACCGTTTCTGCAGCTTTGCCATAACCAGCTCTGGCAGAAATTTCTGCCACCTGCATTGCCAGCTTCTGCTCGTCTTCTTCTTTGTACTTTCCGGTCTGTCGCTCTTTATAACCAATTCCTACTTCCACCGCAAAACCACAGCGTTCATTTAAAATTTTATCCAGAATCCGAAGCAGCTCTTCCGCTTTTCCTTTTCCCAGAACGCTGTCCTCAACGGTTAACATAACTTGCTTTTCAGTAGGATAGACAATATCCGCATTTTTAAACAGATTGTATTCAATGGGAGAATATTCTCTCAATTCCAATAAGATACTGTCCCGGTAGATATTCATGAATTTTTCCGGATTATACTGCGCCGAAAGATGATATCTTTCATAAATACGTATCGTCATTGCCGCATTCTTGAAAAACTGTTTCTTAATCTCCCGTTCTACCTGAAAAACATCTTCTTTCTGAATCAGCCGGTCAGAAGCTATGTATATTCTGAGAAAGTCCTTCCTTTTGGTCGCAGAAACCTTCTCCACCATAACCTGTTCAAATAAATCATGGATTCCTGTATCCAGTTGTAACGTTGGAAATACATCAAAAAATTTCTTCGACATCTTAATCCCCATTTCTGCGCATACTTTTTGCGCACTATCCTGCCTCTCTCAGTTAACCTTTTTATTTCTTTCTATCCTTATCCTTCCCAGTGAAGAAGTTCTTCGCGTAAAGTCTGAAGCAGTTCCTCTTCCGGGACTTTCTTTATGATTTCACCTTTTTTAATCAGCAGACCTTCCCCTACACCGCCTGCAATTCCGATATCTGCCTCTTTGGCTTCTCCCGGTCCATTGACTGCACATCCCATAACCGCTACTTTAATATCCAGCGGAATGTCAGCTACCATTTCTTCTACCTGATTCGCAAGTCCTATCAAATCAATTCGCGTTCTTCCGCAGGTTGGACAGGATACTACCTCGATGCCGCCCTTCCGAAGTCCTAATGTTCTAAGAATCAGTTTAGCGGACTTGATTTCTTCTACCGGGTCACCTGTTAAAGATACACGAATGGTATCCCCAATGCCCTGATTTAAAATAATGCCTAAACCAATTGCAGATTTAATGTTACCGCTTTGTACGGTACCGGACTCTGTAATTCCTACATGCAGTGGATAGTTGGTTTTCTGCGCCAGAATTTCATGTGCCTTTACACACATCATAACATCGGAAGACTTAATACTGATAACCAGATTATCATAACCAAGTTCTTCAATAATTCTTACTTTATCCAAAGCACTTTCTACAATTCCTTCGGCTGTTACACCCTGATATTTCTCTACCAGTTCCTTTTCCAAAGAACCGCTGTTTACTCCCACACGAATCGGGATATTTCGTTCCTTCGCAACTTTTACAACTGCTGCTACTTTCTCTCTGTCACCAATATTTCCCGGATTGATACGAATCTTATCTGCACCATTCTCCATAGCCGCAATC
>CAYVUF010000342.1:0-2106 GCA_964454605.1 uncultured Bacteroides sp. | reverse complement strand
TCTTACCTTCACCACCACCGTGTGGATGGTCATTAGGGTTCATAACAGAACCACGTACTGTAGGGCGGATACCCATGTGACGCTTACGTCCTGCCTTACCGATATTTACAAGACTATGATCTACGTTACCAACAACACCAATTGTTGCGCGGCATACGATAGGCACCATTCTCATTTCGCCAGAAGGAAGACGAAGGGTTGCATATTTGCCTTCTTTAGCCATTAACTGAGCGCTGTTACCAGCAGAACGAACTAACTGTCCGCCTTTGCCCGGATACAACTCGATGTTATGAATCATTGTACCTACTGGAATTTCAGATAAAGGCAAGCAGTTACCAACTCTGATTTCTGCTTCCGGTCCGTTCATAACTTTCATTCCATCTGTCAAACCTTCTGGAGCAAGGATATATGCCTTCTGTCCATCTTCGTAACAGACAAGAGCGATGTTCGCTGTTCTGTTTGGATCATATTCGATACCAATTACAGTTGCTGCAATACCATCTTTATTTCTCTTGAAATCAATATTTCTATATAATCTTCTGCTTCCACCACCATGATGTCTTACAGTGATTTTACCCTGATTGTTACGACCTGCTGTTTTCTTAAGAGAAGTACAAAGAGCTTTTTCAGGAGTCTTCTTTGTAATCTCGGAGAAATCAGAACCAGTCATATTACGTCTGGAAGGTGTATATGGGTTATATGTCTTAATTCCCATGATTGTATCTCCTTTTCTTATTTAATATCACGCTTGTTTTGCGTATAAGTTGCTTGTCGCTTCGCTTCCAAGCAGGAATCCATTGCCTAAGAGAACCTCTTGTGATTCTCTTCAACAAAGCTGCAGATTTACTTAGTCGTGCCTCTTGCCGACTCAGGAAATCTCTTTGTCGCTTTAGAGTCCAGCAAAAATTTCAATATCTTTGCTATCTTCTGTCAACTGCACAACAGCTTTCTTTGTCTTTGCTGTTTTGCCATATACCATGCCACGTCTTTTGTTCTTTCCATCGAGGTTCATAGTATTTACTTTTGCTACTTTTGTTCCTTCAAACATTTTTTCAACAGCTTCTTTAATCTGAGTCTTGTTAGCTTCCGGATGAACTAAGAAAGTATATTTCTTTTCGCTCATGCCTGCCATACTTTTCTCTGTGATAACTGGTTTGAGGATTACATCATAATACTGAATTGCTGCCATTATGCATACACCTCCTCGATTTTTGCTACAGCTTCTTTTGTGAGAACAACTGTATCACCCTTTAAGATATCATATACATTGATTGTATTTACATAAGTTGTATTGATTGTTGGAAGATTTCTTGCAGAAAGTACTGCATTTTCATTCTTCTCACCAATAACAACCAGCGCTTTGTTAACTTTCAGATTGTCCATAACAGCTTTGAAGTTCTTTGTTTTGATTTCGCTGAAGTTCAGTTCATCAACAATAATTAACTTGTTCTCCTGTACTCTGCTTGTTAAGGCAGATTTTAAAGCCGCTCTCTTTTCTTTCTTGTTTAATTTAAAAGAATAATCTCTTGGAACCGGAGCGAATACTACACCGCCGCCTTTCCACTGTGGAGCTCTGATAGAACCCTGTCTTGCATGACCAGTTCCTTTCTGTCTCCAAGGTTTTCTACCACCACCGGAAACTTCAGAACGTGTTTTTGCTTTCTGTGTTCCCTGACGTTTATTTGCAAGATACTGAACAACTGCCATGTGTACCAAGTGTTCATTTACTTCAACACCAAATACCGCATCGTTTAAGTCAATCTTGCCAACTTCTTTACCTTCCATATTATAAACAGATACGTTTGCCATCTCTGAATGGTCCTCCTTTCATCTGTGACTCATGTCACTATTTCGCATCAGCCTTAACTGTTTCTTTAATAGTTACTAAGGCTTTTCTAGGTCCCGGTACAGCACCTTTTACAAGAAGAAGATTCTTCTCTGCATCAACCTTTACTACTGTAAGGTTCTGAACTGTAACTTTTACGCAACCCATATGTCCCGGCATTCCTTTTCCTTTGAATACTTTACTTGGAGAAGAACATGCACCATTGGAACCCTGATGACGATGGAATTTAGAACCATGAGCCATAGGTCCTCTGTGCTGAC
>CAYVUF010000341.1:0-2113 GCA_964454605.1 uncultured Bacteroides sp. | reverse complement strand
CCTTATCTGCATAACCTGTTTCAGAATGGGGCAGCAACGTTAAGTGGTGTGGCAGAAATTTGTTACCGGAAACAGCAGAAAGGAGAAATTCCACCAGGAGATATCATTTTTGTTATGGTAAGCGGAGATGGCGGTATGGATATCGGTATGGGTTCGACGATTGGAACTGCTTTGCGTGGGCACCGGTTACTGCTGTTTGAATATGATAACGGAGGCTATATGAATACCGGCTATCAGCTTTCGTATTCTACACCGTTAGGAGCAAGAAGTGCAACTTCTCATGTGGGAAAAGAGCAATATGGCAAAAGCTTTTTCCATAAAGATATGCCTAAGATTATGACAGCGACGGGTATCCCTTATGTAGCCACCGCAGCAGAATCCACTCCATCTGACTTTATCAAAAAAGCGGCAAAAGCAGCTTATTATGCCAAAACCACTGGAACTGCCTATCTGAAAGCTATTTCAGCATGTCCTTTGAACTGGAATGACAAGCCGGATACGGAGCGAAAAGTTATAGAGGCAGCAGTGAATTGCTGTTATTTTCCTTTATATGAAGTGGAGCAGGGTGTGACCAGGATTTCTTATGACCCGGAAAAAGCAGGGAAAAAGATACCGGTACTGGACTGGCTTTCCATGATGGGACGTACCAGACATTTGCAGAAAGCAGAGTACAGAGAGGTGGTAGAACGGTTGCAGCAGGAAACCGATGCCAGATTTGCGGCATTGCGAAAAAGCGCAGAAGAGTTATAATAAGGTTTCCAGATAGGTATTGACAGTTGTTATTATTATTGTAATGATTTTAATGAGTACCGGAATCAATTATGAGCTGAGCATTACGAGGGAAGATAGCAATATGGCAACAGAAGAGGTACAGGAAATAACAGAAGACTTGCAATCAACTTTCCTCATAAAAAAATTGTTTCTTGCAACTTTTTCTTGTTGTGACTCGTATTATATATGAGAGGACAAGTTGTACCTGTGGAAAAATTTTTCTGTAAGGTACAAGAACATAAGATATGACACGACAACTATTTGAAACTTATTTCAGAGCATATTATCCTTTGATTTACCGTATCGCTTTTATGCACATGAAAGGGCGTACAGATGCAGAAGATGTGGCACAGGAAGTATTCTTAAGATTGTTGAAACATCAGCCGGCATTTCAGAACCAGGAGCATGAAAAAGCATGGTTCATCCGGACAACGGTAAATCTTTGCAAGGATATCATAAAGAGTAAATGGCACAGTACCACAGTCAGCATAGAGATGGTGTCAGAACAGGAAAAAAGCTGTTTTCATCTTCCTTATATGAAAGAAGATGACACCTTGTGGGCGGTGATGGAATTGCCGGAAAAGTATCGCAATTGCCTTTATTTTTTCTATTATGAAGATTATTCTATCAAGGAAATTGCACAGATTCTGGAAATGCCGGAAAATACGGTAAAAACCAATCTGAAGCGTGGAAGAGAAGTTTTGAAAGAAGTTCTGGAAAAATCATAACGAAGTGTTTCGCAAACAGCAAGAAAAGAGCGCTGGAACAGGCGCAGAAATGAGGAACAAGATGAACGTAAACAGGGTAACAAGACAGAATGATTATCAGAAGGCAACCGATGCGGTTTCTGCAAAAGGCAGACATAAATCGAATCAAACAGCAGGTGGTGATTTCTATGAAAGTCTGTCAGGAAATCTCTATGGGCAGGCAGCAAAGCAGGAAGAATATGATAATACCAGTGTGCAGAAACCGGAAAAAACGACAGCCGACAGAAGTACAGTAGTGAACACCAACTATCAGTATTATGGGATTGCTTCTGGGATTCAGGTACATACAAATGGAAGAGTGGATGCAAAAGCCATAGTAGAGTGCAGTGCAAGAAATATTTCTTATGCAGAAAGTGACTATGTGAAAACATATGTGGAGCAAGGCTTTACCTTTAAGGCAAGCGTGAATGTCACTTCCCATATGATTTATGTGGAACAAAAATATGAAGACGGTACGGTGAAAGGCTATGAAGTAGATTATGGCAAGCTGAATGAAAATTCACAGAATCCGGTAGAGCAGATGGCACTGGAGGCATGGAACATGGTGAAACGCGCCATGATGGGAGATAATGTAT
>CAYVUF010000340.1:0-2119 GCA_964454605.1 uncultured Bacteroides sp. | reverse complement strand
GCATGAATGTGCATCTTACGCATGGCAATCAGACCGGCTTTGTAATCCGGCTTTTTCTCAGGGTCAGGCTGGCTGACAATCCCTTTGTAGCCTTCGCCGGTAGTTCTTGGCTTATTCGTATAAATTCTGGGAATCAGAATCAGTTTATCCTTTACTTTTTCATTTACCTTTGTAAGGCGACTGATATAATCACAGACTGCATCTTCATTATCAGCAGAACAAGGACCGATAATAACAAGGAATTTGTTGCTTTTACCAGTAATTACATCACTGATTTCTTTATCGCGCTGCTTTTTTAATTCGGCAAGATGGGCTGGAACTGGAAATTCCGAACGTATTTCTTCCGGAGTAGGCAGCTTTGTAACGTATTGAAAAGACATTTTTTACACCTCTTATTTTATTTTTGTTGCCTGTTTTTCTGGCTAAAACACCTATATTATAGTATATTGGATAGAGAATCGCAAGCATTGCGATGAGAAATGCGGAGTGCAGAGAAGGTGCAAAGCAATGTCTGGACAATCTGACTTGCCAGCATTCCCCACAAATAACCTTTGATACCCCAGGTGGGAATGGCAAAGAATACAAACAGCAGGCGGACAAGCAGACTGATAATACTGTATGCAAAAGTAAGTCCGGTTTTGCCAAGACCGTTCAGAATACTGTTTAAGGTGCTGGCAATGTACAGAAAGGGACAGATAAAACTTAAGGTAAGAATAAAACTTCCGGCAAGTTCACTGTCAAATAAAAATTTTCCAGCAAACCGGCCAGTCAGAAGGAAAAAGGCGGTGCAGCCAAAACCGAGAAGCAGACAGTATTTTATAGAGGTGAAAATGGTTTTGGTGACGGTATGATGGTTGCCATTTGCATCGGCTTCTGAAACAATTGGAAGCAGCAGAACGGATATGGAGTTGGTAATGGCAGAGGGAAATAAGATTAGGGGAAGGCTCATGCCGGTAAGAACACCATAAACACCAAGTGCATCTACATGATTTAAACCATATGCCATCAGCTTATTTGGAATGAAAATGGATTCAATGCTTTGCAGAATGTTGATGATAATGCGATTGGAAGATAAAGGAACTGCCAGCCCTAACAGGTTCCGGGTAATCTGCTGATAATTGCCAGCAAGAGTATAGCCCCGGAAAGAAGAAACTGAACTGGTATTTTGGGGGTCAAATACCTGGAAGGCGCGATATAAAATGGCTAGAACAGATACCAGCATAGAAGCAGATTCGCCGATTACAAGGCCTACGACTGCAAAACTAATGGTGGGTTCCATTCCACGTTGGGAGCAGATGTAGTAAATCAGATACACAGAGCCCACCCGGATAGCCTGTTCGGCCAGTTGTGACAAAGCAGGAATAGCAGTTTTCTTAATTCCATAAAAATATCCGTTAATGCAGGAATGGACGGTAGCCATTGGAATAGAAAGTGCTATAATACGAAGCAGGGGAGCGGTTCTTTTTTCCATCAGAAACACAACTGCAATCCAGTCAGAAAAGCCATAGATAAAAAACATACAGCCAAAAGAAAGGGACATGGAAAGCAGGAAACCAATCCATAAAGTACGGAAAGAGGTTTTATAATCATGTGTGGTGGTTTCGCTTGCAACGTATTTGGAAATGGCAGTCTGCATACCAGATACGGTCAGGGAGAAGGAAAGCGCCAGAACCGGGGAAATCAACTGGTAGATACCCATCCCCTCTGCACCAAATACTTTGGATAAGAAAATACGATAGAAAAAGCCGATGAAGCGGCTAAGCAATCCAGTAACAGTTAAGATGAAAGTTCCAATGAAAAGAGGACTTTTGTTTTTCATTTTAGCACCGCAGAAAGATTTATCATTTCATAGTATGCGGAAAATAATATAAGAAGAACTAAGTGTAAGAAAGGTTACAGAATATGAAGAAAAAAGTAGTTGTAGGAATGTCAGGCGGTGTAGACTCTTCCGTTGCTGCCTATTTATTGAAGGAACAGGGATATGATGTAATTGGGGTTACCATGCAGATATGGCAGGATGAAGAAACTGCTTCACAGGAAGAAAATGGCGGCTGTTGCGGTTTGTCCGCAGTGGATGATGCCAGAAGAGTTGCACAGCATCTGGATATTCCTTATTATG
>CAYVUF010000339.1:0-2125 GCA_964454605.1 uncultured Bacteroides sp. | reverse complement strand
TCATATCACTTGTTCCATTCTCTATTTGTCTTATTATCTGCACTATTATGTACTTTACCCCAGCCATTAAAATATACATTATTTCCTACATTGTAAAATTCTTCGATATTATATAATCAATCACTCCAACAACCAAAATATAAACCATCATTCCATACACAAAAGTGTGATTGTGCAGAGCATATAAGTAATAATAGGTAGGTAATAAATAGGATAAAACTCCTAACTGCTGACTTTGTATAAATATAGGTGTTCCTGCTAATGTTACTAATATGACGATTGGAATGGCTGCTCCCATCCGAATCGCATTGCCACATAGCCTTTTGAGAACATCACAAAAACCGGCAGTCATTATCAAATATAAAAGCATTGGTACGCTTTCAGCTGTCCACCCCTCAAAAGACCCACACATTTTTAGAACAATCATAACAACTATGCCTACATCTGTCATCCCAATTAAAAGGTAACTCCAACTCCCCAATAGCTTCTGATGCATTGGTTTCCATATGAAAACACCTTTTTCCTCATCCTGCAAAAAAAACACAGCCGATGCAAGACCAGACAATAAAATAACTAAAGCAAGAAATCCTTTCAGTGGTATCATCAAATAAGAAGTTTCTAAAGACATGGATTCACCATCTAGATATTTCAGTGCAAATAAGTTGTCTTCTATTATGTTGTTCTCATAATATCCTCTTAACTCTTCCTCAGACACCATTCCCTGCTCTGCCAAATTGTCCGTTATATATTGTGAATACATGGCATATGCATACGGTTCATACAAAATTCCAACCAGTATTTCCCGCGACATCTGTAATGCTACATTGTCCTCTCTTTCTACAACTGTCACAAGCGGTATTTTCTCCGAATATGGTTGCACATAATTACTGATTTGCTGCTGAAAATTCTCATGAAATATCCATGCCGCATCCACTGATTGGTTCTGCACTAACTTCTTAGCTTCCTCTTCTGAGTCCGCCTGTGAAAAATGTACTACACTATTCTTTTCTAACAGCTTTCCAATTAACTCGGTCGCCAACTTATCCTCTTCATCTTCCTGACACAAAGCAATTCGCACAATTCCACTATCCTGCTCAGACATGGTCGTAACACCAATTACAAGGAAAGGAATACATCCCAAAATCACTATAAAACTACGTTTCTTCAAGATACGCTTATTCAATAGAAGAAGCCATATCAAAATTTCTCTTATTTTTCTCATGTGCTGCCGCTACCTTTTCTGACCTTTCATACTTGCACAAGCTTCTTATGGCGTGCCGCTGCTGTAAGCAAAAGAAACAATATCCAATAACAAATCAATAGAAACACTGTTCCTATCCTTTGCTTCTCCTTCCAATGTTTTCTCTAGCAATTGTTCACAACACTCATCCAGACTTTTTCCTTTTTGTACTCGTTTCATATATTTTCTTAATTTTCTTTCCGGAAAATATTTATATAGTCCATCACTACACAAAAGAAAAACCATTCCTTACTTGCACATGTTTCATACAAATCTCCATTTTACTTTATCTATGAAAAAAACACTCCCGAATGCTCTTTTGCTGATACATTCAGGAATGTTCTGCTACTTGACTTCAAACCGAAGTTCCAGCCTTCCCATTTTAATAATATTACCAGAAAAAATCTCTATCTCTGTTAACACCTTGCACCCATTAACATACGTGCCATTAGCCGACTGTAAATCATTGATAAAAAACTTCCCATCTTTTATCCTAATCTCACAATGTTTCCCAGAAACAGACTTATCATAATCAATTACAATGCCACACATATCCTGTTTACGCCCAATCACTACACTGCTTCTAATCGGCGCTTGAAAGGACTTGACAGGCGAATGGATATCTGTCAAAACGATATCATAAGACACTTCTGTATTCCACATCACAAGGTTTACTGGCCTGCTTCTTTTTCTCTGCTGAAGCAGATGGATTCAGAATAATATGATTCAATTTTTCATCTCGCACCTTATCCGCCGCAAGCCTTTGCAATTCCCTTCTTTGCTTCCCTTTTGTCAAAAATCCCATCTCTGCTTCATATCCTTCCGTATACTTCTTTTATTGCTTTCGTATTCTAGTAAAAAACTTTACATTTTTTACAAGATTCT
>CAYVUF010000338.1:0-2126 GCA_964454605.1 uncultured Bacteroides sp. | reverse complement strand
GTTTTTCACAGGCACATATGATTTGTGCATCAATGGAAGATGAGAAGGTTTATTCCAATTTTGCTGCACGCAGTTCCAGAAAAGTATATAAGAGTATTTTTCAGGATGTAAAAGATGGGAAACCCGGTTTTAAACAGATTGTTGCAGAACAAAATATTGAGCTAAAGCAACAGTCTGAATAAGCGAAACGCTTATATGATGGAGAAATCCATTTTATATAAGAAGGTTCTAAGCACTAAAGAAATATTAAAATTTAGGAGGGAATTAGTGTGAACTCAGTAGTATTAATTTTACTTGCTATTGCTATCTTCGTTGTAGCATATCTTACATACGGTAGATACTTAGCTAAGGCTTGGGGTATTGATCCTAGTCGTAAAACACCAGCTCATGAATTAGAAGATGGTGTTGATTACTGTCCTGCTAAGACACCAGTTCTTATGGGACATCACTTTTCATCTATTGCTGGTGCAGGTCCTATCAATGGTCCTATCCAGGCAGCATTTTTCGGATGGCTTCCATGTTTCTTATGGATACTTATCGGTGGTATCTTCTTCGGTGCCGTACAGGATTTTGGTTCCATTTTCGTATCCATCCGTCATCAGGGTAAATCCCTTGGTGAAGTTATTGAAGAGAATATCGGACGTAAGAGCAGAATTCTCTTTACTGTATTTGCATGGCTTGTATTACTTCTTGTAATCGCAGCATTTGCAGATATCGTTGCAAACTCCTTTACTGGCAATGCAGCTAACGGTTCTGTTGCAACAGCATCCTTATTGTTTATCGTACTTGCAATCGGATTTGGTTTTATGGTTTATAGAAAAAATGCACCTATGGTAGTTGCATCTGTGATTGGTGTAATCCTTCTTGCAGCTTGTGTTGCAATTGGTCTTGCATTCCCAATTGAATTACCAAAAACTTTCTGGATTGCATTCGTATTTATTTATATCATTATTGCATCTGTAACACCAGTTTGGATTTTGTTACAGCCAAGAGATTATTTAAGCTCTTTCTTACTTTACTTCATGATTATTGCAGCTATCGTTGGTATTTTTGCAGCTCATCCGACAGTAGCAGTACCTGCATTCATTGGATTTAAAGTAGGTAACAACTATTTATTCCCAACACTGTTTATTACTATTGCTTGTGGTGCTATTTCCGGTTTCCATTCTTTGATTGGTTCTGGTACGACATCCAAACAGTTGGATAATGAAAAAGATGCCTTATTAGTAGGTTATGGTTCTATGTTAATTGAATGTGTTCTTGCAGTTATTTCCTTAATTGCTGTTGCAACTCTTACAACAGACGGACAGTTTGCAGCTGCAGGTTTTGCATCTCCAACAGCAGTATTTGCTACCGCTATTTCAGGCTTCTTTGCTACAATTGGATTCTCTGAAACAGCAGTATCTGCTACTTATACAATTATTGCTCTTGCAGTTTCCTGTTTCTGTTTAACTTCTCTGGATACAGGTACAAGACTTGGACGTTTCATGTTCCAGGAATTGTTTGCTGGTACAGAAATTGGTAAGAAACTGAAACTTGATAATATGTATGTAGCAACTATTATCACAGCTTTCTGTGGTTTCGTACTCTGCCTGGCAGGATACGCAAAAGTATGGCCATTGTTCGGTGCTTGTAACCAGTTAGTAGCAGTACCTGCATTCCTTGCTATTGGTACATACTTAAAGAAACAGGGCAAACCAAACTGGATGTTGCATATTCCGATTATTTTCATGTCTTGTGCAACATTAGTATCTCTGTTCTTCTCCTTCAAGAACAACCTTGTTGCTATTATGGGTGGCGGATTAGATGGTGCAACAGTTTTCACAAATGTTTTACAGGATATCATCATTGTTCCTATCGTAATCTTAGCTATCATCCTTATTATTGATGGCGGTAAAGTATTATGGGGAAGAGCAAAGAATTAATTTCTTGTATGTGCTAAGATAATAGAACATTAGATTAAAAGAAAGACCACAGTACATTTTCTGTGGTCTTTTTGTTTTATGATAAAAACCAGGTTGCACAATTGAGCGAAGACCACTTTGGTTCTGGTAAAACAAGTTTTTATATATTTTGCATAATTTTCTTATAAAATAATTGCTTTTTATGTCAGAAATGTATATAAT
>CAYVUF010000337.1:0-2131 GCA_964454605.1 uncultured Bacteroides sp. | reverse complement strand
TTTCTGACTTGCAATCAAAAACACTTTATATTTGCCAATGATACAAAAATCAATCAGCCCAGAACCGGATAATATCATAACCATACAAAAAGCAAACTGATAATTCACTTGTTCGCCTATGGTAAACGGATAAACAATCGCTAAAGCCAATGATAACAACAGATAAAAAGCCGCCGAAATATCATATTTCTTTCTGGCATTCGTCAAAATAATATTAATATTTGTATAATCAAAATCGGCAATCGGCTTGTACAAAGCAACAATCGCCGATGCTCCGACCCCTAATTCTACCAATGCAATATAAGAAAAAAACTGCGTGATAGAATTAATCAATCCGTTCATCATCGAACCATATTCTTTCAAAATCAATCGTGATATTACAAAATTAGAAACAGCAGATACAACTTGAAGCATAATATCCGTCGTTACATTGTTTACTACGTTACTTTTTCTTGATACCATCCTTATTCTGCTCCACTCATTTTCCCATTTATCTTTTCTAATCTAAATCTATCATTTTTTAAAAGAAGTAAAGTATTACCCCCAAAATTCTTTTCTGCGTTCTTACTGTTTTTATAAATTACAATATATCCTTCTTTTTGTCGTTTCATATCATCATAAGATATTGCTTTCAAATCCTTGTCATACAAAAAGAATTGCAAACGAAACATAGACCAATATACACTCGTACTTCGTTCTTCTTCTTCCAATAGATAGTAGATTGATTCATCCTCCATGAATTGTTCTGCCTTCTTGGAAAATGCATAAAACTCCCTGTTTATCTCCTGATTTTCATAAATCACATTGCAGCAAACTTGATCGGAAGCATATAACCAAATATATCCCAGTAATACCATAAATAGCACCTTGCTTTTCTTGCCAACCAGATAGAGCACGCTTGCGATAAAACTAATCACCAGCATTGCCCAGATTAAATACTTTACCGAATCCTGCATACCCTCCAGACCTTTTAACCACCTTATGCCTGTCGTACTAAAATCACCTGTTATCTTAAATTCCAACCGACTACTGTATAAATAAACAGCAACACTAATGATAATATGTAAGGGTATCATATATTTCAATCTTTTACATACAACAGTAAAATCTAAGGAAAGTATCGCATACAATAGTAACGGTGCTATCACATATTCAGAATAACGTCCATATATAATATGTTCGAACCTTGTCGGATAAATCATGAAAAGGGCACTGACTACAATAGCTGCGAAACTACTCATACAAAGAAAAAAATTGAAATCTTCTTGCCTTTTCTGCTTGTTGCTTGGATATCTGTTTCTTTCTTTCCAAAGAAAATACAATTCTTGAATCATTTTTTCCATTCCAAAATAAAACAGAAAAAAAGTCGCATTTCCCAAATATACAATTCGTCCCAAAACATTAAATAGAAAAGCAATTATTCCTTCCATACTAAACATATATTCTATTTTTCCCATTTGTCCTGTAAAATCATTTCCACTTGCATTATCCGGATTTATCCATATTTTCGATACCACATTATTTTTTATACATACGCATAAACAAATGGTTACTATAAGACATATTAAAAATGCTATGCATACTTTTCCATCCACTCTTTTGGTTACTCTGCGCCAGCAAAAAAAAATGCATAACACTCCTATCACACCAAGCGACCTTTGATGAATAGCAAACATCCATGCACTGTTTAATGCCAACAGCATAACACCCATATGCCCTGGTAAATTTTCATAATTCAGTAGCAATAATACTAAAATATCAAACAATAATACTAGCAAGCTCTCTGCATATGTCATTTTTGAAAAAAACACATAAGAACTATAAAGAGTTACTACCAACGCTGACAATGTACAAATGCTTTGATTAGATGCTATTTGTAAAGTTTCTGCCACCTTCCTTAGTACAAGAAAATTACAGCAAAGTATACCTGTATTGACTAATATTGCTGCCCTATATAATACAATCGGTGATTTTGCGAACAAAAATAATGGAGCAAGCACAATGCTTCCATATCCCCACCCATAATAGGATGCCTTGCTCATCACTCCGCTCCAATCATATCCATTCGCATAAGCTCCGATACTCCAATAGCCCACTTCATCCGGAAAAACAACTGGACCGTACATTTCTC
>CAYVUF010000336.1:0-2149 GCA_964454605.1 uncultured Bacteroides sp. | reverse complement strand
GTGCTGCGGCACACATCGCAGAAGCTTTGCGGAGAAAACCGAGGTAGAGGTATATCCGATGGCAGAGGAGGAAATTGCCGCTTATATCGCCAGCGGGGATTCGATGGATAAGGCAGGCGCGTATGGAATTCAAGGACAGTTTGCTGCCTACATTAAGGGAATTTGCGGATCCTATACGAATGTAATGGGACTTCCGGTTGGACGTCTTTATCAGGAGCTGAAGGCACTTTTAGAGGAAACAGCGGAGGAGAAACATGATTAAGCTGATTGTATCGGACATCGATGGAACGTTGGTACCGGACGGAACGATTCAGGTAAATCCAGAGGTTTTTGAGGTGATTATGCGCCTGAAACGGGAAAAGGGCATTCATTTTGCGACAGCCAGCGGAAGACAGGCGGTCAGCATTGAGAATACCTTTGCACCAATTCAGAAAGAGATTTTTTATGTAGCAGAAAACGGCGCTTATATGGGCTGTTATGGAAGAACACTGTTTTTGCATCCAATGGATCAGGCGATTGCCTTGCAGCTGATTGAGGATGTTCGGAGGAATCCGCAGCTGGATGTGATGGTAAATGGGGAACGAATGGCTTATGTCGGAGAACAGAGCCAAGAGCTTTACGAGCTGTTGCGGGACGGCTATCATTATCAGGTCAAACAGGTTCCGGATGTGACAAAGATTGGAGAACCGATTATCAAGGTTGCAGTTTATCGGAAAGAGGGTATTCAGGAGGCAGTCGGAGATTTGCTTGCCCGCTATGGAAGTGTGCTGAAGATGAGTATTTCCGGAACCGAGTGGATGGATTGTATGGCGCCGTCTGTGAATAAGGGGGAGGCCATCAAAACACTGCAGGAAAGTCTAGAAATTACACCGGCGGAAACGGTTGCGTTCGGAGATCAGATGAATGATCTGGAGATGCTGTCCCGTGCTTACTATAGCTTTGCGGTAGGTAATGCCAGAGAAGAAGTCAAGCAGGCAGCCCGTTTTCAGGCCGATCGCAATGTAAATGACGGTGTACTGAAGATATTGAAGCTTTTTTTGTAAAACAGGGAAGAAATTAAGGAAGAGATAAGGATAGAAAAGATGAAAAAAGGACAGAGAAAAGGTATGCTGCTGTTGGCAGCGGCTCTTTGTGCAGGCAGTCTGAGCGGCTGTGCGGGCGGTGTATCTCTGCCCGGAAGCGTAAAAAGTGAAAAGGGATATTCAACAGCTCAGATTCAGATGATTGCTTCGACGGAAAAGAACCGTTATGAGGCACTTTGTTCCGAGGAATTATGGCAGGTGGAGCTGGGAACGGACGGTGAAACCTTTGAGGGCTATATCAAGGCGCAGCTTCACAGCTTTATGGATGAAATGAAGGTGATGAATCTTCTGGCAGCGGAAAAGGGGATTTCTGCAACACAACAGGAGCAGGCCGCAATGGCAGAGGCAGCAGCAGAATATTATGGTCTGCTGTCCGCGGAAGATATTGCCAGGATGGAGCTGACTCTGGAAGAGGTGCAGAGTCTGTATATGGATTATTGCGTGGCAGAAAAGCTGGTGACGGAGCTGACCGGAGATATGAGCCTGGAGGTCAGTGACAGCGAGGCAAAGGTCATTACCTTGCTGCAGGCAGAGGCCGAGACACAGGCAGAGGCGGATGCGTTTCTTGCGGCCGCTACAGAGGACGGTACCAATTTTCTGCGTTGTGCAGAGGAATACGGACTGGTGGTGACAGAGCGGACGCTGGGACGTAAGGAGGAAGCAGCGGCATATGAGGATGCGGTATTTTCTTTGGAAACAGAGGAGATCAGCCCGGTGCTTTCTGTAAACGGCATCTATTATGTGGTCAAATGTACCAATTCTTATGACAGGGAAAAGACGGCAGAGCGAAAAATGCAAATCTATGAGGAACGCAGACAGAAAGCATTTCAGGATTTGTATCAAAGCTACCGGGAAGAGTTGCGTATTGTATACAGCGGGGATCCGTTTGAAAAGCTGGATATGGAGGCAGAAACCTGTGAGACCGGGGCGGATTTTTTTGAGATTTATGAAGCACATGCAGATTAAGCATTTTGCAAGAATATTGTAAGTTGACGCTCTGTCTGGGACATTTTATAATCGAGGTGAGAGTAAAGCAGGAAACGGTTCAATTTTTGCCGGGTGGGGGC
>CAYVUF010000335.1:0-2165 GCA_964454605.1 uncultured Bacteroides sp. | reverse complement strand
GTTTTAAAATAAGAAAGGCATAGGTACGAATATGAAAATTATTATGTTGGGTGCACCAGGTGCCGGAAAAGGTACACAGGCAAAGATGATTGCTGATAAATACAGCGTACCACATATTTCCACAGGCGACATCTTTAGAGCAAATATCAAGAATGGTACAGAACTTGGTATGGAAGCAAAAAAATATATGGACCAGGGATTGCTTGTTCCAGATGAACTTACTGTAAAAATTCTCTTAGACAGAGTGGCACAGGATGACTGTAAGAATGGTTATGTACTGGATGGTTTCCCAAGAACAATTCCACAGGCAGAAGTATTAGACAAAGCCTTAACAGAACTTGGGGATAAAATTGATTATGCAATTAACGTAGATGTACCAGATGAGAATATCATTAAGAGAATGTCTGGCAGACGTGCATGTCTTGCATGCGGTGCTACATATCATATTGAACATGTTCCGCCGAAAACAGAAGGAATCTGTGACAGATGCGGCAAAGAGCTGGTACTTCGCGATGACGATAAAGCAGAAACAGTAAAAAATCGTCTGGATGTATATCACAAACAGACACAGCCGTTAATTGATTTCTATACCAAACAGGGTGTACTTAAAACAGTTGACGGTACAGTAGATATGAAAGATGTATTTGCAGCAATTGTTGCAATTTTAGGATAAGATTATATTATAAATAATAGGGTTTTATCAGAAAGGTTTGGTAATCGCAATGGCTGTTACAATAAAGTCTGCAAGAGAAATAGAATTGATGCGGGAAGCTGGAAGACTTCTTGCGATTGTACACGAAGAACTTGGTAAGGCAATTCGCCCAGGAATGTCTACAAAAGATATTGATAAACTGGGGGAAGAAATGATTCGTAGTTTTGGCTGTGTTCCGAATTTCCTGCATTATCAAGGGTATCCGGCATCTGTTTGTGTGTCGGTGAATGAAGAAGTAGTACATGGAATTCCTCGTGCAGACCATATTTTGAAAGAAGGCGATATTGTCAGTCTGGATGCAGGACTTATTTACAAGGGTTATCATTCAGATGCAGCAAGAACACATGCAGTAGGACAAATCAGCCCAGAAGCAGAACAACTGATACGCGTTACCAGACAAAGTTTTTTTGAAGGAATTAAAATGGCAAAAGCTGGAAATCATCTTTATGATATTTCCAATGCGATTGCAGGATATGTTACCCCACATGGCTATGGAATCGTAAGAGATTTGATGGGACATGGAATTGGGACACAGCTCCATGAAGACCCACAAATTCCAAACTTTGCGCAGCGCCGCAGAGGCTTACGATTGCAGCCGGGGATGACACTTGCCATTGAACCTATGATTAACATGGGAACCGGTGATGTAGAGTGGCTGGATGATGACTGGACGGTGGTATCTGCTGACCATTTACAGTCTGCACATTATGAAAATACTATTTTGATTACAGAAGGTGAACCGGAGATTCTGACTTTAACGGAAGCAGAAAAGAAACAGATGGGTTTCATGTAAGGTAGTAATGTGAAAAAGCATGCACAGAAATGGA
This sequence comes from uncultured Bacteroides sp., assembly GCA_964454605.1. Taxonomy (GTDB): domain Bacteria; phylum Bacillota; class Clostridia; order Lachnospirales; family Lachnospiraceae; genus UBA3282. The sequence continues at coordinate 626 of CAYVUF010000335.1, read as the reverse complement.
GATTAAAATGACAGGAATGTTTGCAGGTTCCAAAGCCGGACATGACAAGGGTGACATATATGTCATAATTAGGGAAGAGCCGGAATATGTTTACTTAGTTGATGGAAAACTTCGAACACTGGATAAACCGAAAAAGAAAAATAAGAAACATATTCAAATTGTGAAAAAGCCAGTGGAGGCATCTTTTGCGGAGAACGTAAAGAATGGCGAGATAGATGATGCAGAGATTCGGAAAGTAATAAAACAGTATAAACAGACAATTTATAAAACTTTACAATAGATATTGACAGGGAAGATAATTAAAATTTATCTTATAGAGCATGAAAAAAGCAATGACATACAAGAAAGCAGGAGGTAGCAAATGTCAAAAGCCGATGTGATTGAAATCGAAGGAACAGTAATTGAGAAGTTACCTAATACGATGTTTCAGGTAGAATTGGAAAATGGACATGTCGTATTGGCTCACATAAGTGGTAAGCTTCGTCAGAATTTTATTCGTATCTTACCAGGTGATAAAGTAACTTTGGAGTTGTCCCCATATGACCTTTCCAAGGGAAGAATTATCTGGCGTGATAAATAATAAAAGCTGGAAAAGGACTTGCATAAGGGAGAACTCTATGTTATAA
>CAYVUF010000334.1:0-2166 GCA_964454605.1 uncultured Bacteroides sp. | reverse complement strand
AAAATACTCTTTCAAACACTCTCTGACCTCCTGGTAATGCTGCTGCATTTTCACACTGCTGCCTACCGCATTCGTCATATGATTTCCCTTCTGCTCATCACCAGACACCACTGCAATCATATATGCCTGACTTTTATCAAATCCCAATATTGTTTTATAATTATCAATGTCCTCTGTAAAATGTTCCTGCAATAAAATATTATAAATCAGACCACTTTCAATAATTGGTATTACCGTTTCCAGTTTTTCCTTCACCAGCAGGTCATTGCTTCTCTTCTCCCGTTCTTTATCAACTAACTCCATGCCGCGTTTTAATACAGAAACGATTCTGCTTCGCTCCATGGGTTTCGTAATATATTCTAAAACCCCCAGTTTAATTGCTTCCTTGGCATAATCGAATTTATCATATGCAGACATCACAATGAAATGTACTGTGGTATTGCTTTGCCTGATTTCTTTCATGGCTTCAATCCCATTAATTCCCGGCATCTGAATGTCCATAATCGCAATGTCCGGACGGAATTTCTCAGCAAGTTCAATCACGCTTCGTCCTGTCTTGGCATACTCTACGATACATTCATCCCCAAATTCTTTCTCTATGATGAATTTCAAGGAATCAATTACAATCCCTTCATCATCTGCAAGCATGATTTTATACATCCTCTTCCTCCCGCTCTTTCATCTGTAAATAAATGATAACCTCTGTGCCCTTATCTGTTCCTTCGCTGATAATTGACATTACATCTTCACTTTCCGTAAAAAGTTTCAATCTGCCAATGACATTATCCATTCCGATTCCATTCGAGCCTGCTGCCAGTTCTTCTTCCCGATACGTACCGCTTAAAACTTTGTCAATCGTTTCTGCGCTCATCCCAATTCCATTATCCCGTATACTGATGCAAGCCATATCCTCCATACGGTATACTGACACCATAATTTTTCCTTCACCTGCCATTTCCCGTATCCCATGATTGACACAATTTTCTACAATAGGCTGCAAAATCATACTCGGCATCTGTACCTGTAAAAGTGATTTATCAATTTTCTTTTCATAATGGATATCACCGGAAAATCTTACATTCAAAATATAAAGGTAATTATCCACCAACTCCAGTTCTTCCCGGATGGTAACAATTTCTTCACCCTTTTTCACATTATAACGAAAGAACTCTGCCATATTCTGTACGTATTCATAAGTGCGGTCTGCACCCTCTAGCATGGCAAGCTGGGCTCCCGCATTCAGTGTATTAAACAAAAAATGAGGATTTATCTGTGCCTGCAGATATTTTAACTGGGCATCTTTCAAATGCGCTTCCATCATCAGTTCCTTTTCCTTCATGGCACGTTCCACTTCCATGCTGTGACGGATTCGTTCAATATAATTCCGGATGCTGATAACCATCTGATTAAAGGTCTTTGTTACAACACCAATTTCATCCTCTGACTGCACTTCCAGAACCTCTATGTCAAAATTTCCTTTCGCTACTTCATCCGCGCTCTTGGACAAGGCTTTCAACGGACTAATCAGTGCTCCTACCAGTTTAATAATAATACACACATTAAAAATAATGACAACAAACATTACACCAATACTTATGTATTCAAACATTCGGAATATTTTCGCCAGCTCATTATAGTTCTCCGAGTTGCTTTTGAACTGTTCATTATTCAGACTATAAATATAAGTGTTAATGTAATCATAAAGCTGCGTTGCACTTTCGTAACGAATACGATATTTCTCAACGTTTCTGCCTCGTTTGGCTTCAATAGTCTGGTCTGCAATATCCAGATACTGCTCTGACATATGCTTGATGTTTCTTTTCATGCGGTCATAAGAAACGCCTGTAACCTCATCATTCATTCCATTTATCAGATTGATATATTCCTGTCCGCTGCGATAATAATCCTCCAGAGAATCACTGGTTTTGGCATTCAGGTAATTCGTCATACTGGTTTGCACTTCATTTAATGCCTCTGCCAGTTCATTTAACTGCAGGTTATCACGATACACCATCTCCATCTCATTGGACATACGGTTGATTCCCAGAATTAACAGAAGATTTACCACAAAAACCAGCACATTTGTCAAAATATAAATACTGCTGATTTTTCCCTGCAGAGAAAGATTTTTCAGATTTCGCATTTTATTCCACATCTGCATTCTCT
>CAYVUF010000333.1:0-2174 GCA_964454605.1 uncultured Bacteroides sp. | reverse complement strand
CATAAGAGGAGGCCATAACACCACCCTTTTTCACCTGGTCATTTAATAACGCAAGCGCCGCTGTTGTACCCGGTGCGCCAGCATGTTCCAGACCAATTTCACATAAAATATCCGCAACACTATCCCCAATTGCCGGAGTTGGTGCCAAGGATAAATCCACAATACCAAAAGGTACGTTTAATCGTCTGGATGCTTCTTTTGCTACTAACTGTCCCACACGTGTTACCTTGAAAGCAGTTTTCTTAATGGTTTCACAAAGTACCTCAAAATTCTCGCCTCGTACCTTGCCTAATGCCGTTTTCACAACTCCTGGTCCGCTGACACCTACGTTAATAATCTTATCTGCTTCTGTCACTCCATGAAAAGCACCTGCCATGAATGGATTATCATCTGGTGCATTACAAAATACAACCAACTTCGCACAGCCAAGAGAATCCTGCTCCTTAGTTGCTTCTGCTGTCTGTTTAATCATCTCACCCATCAGTTTGACCGCATCCATATTGATACCTGTTTTGGTCGAACCTACGTTGACAGAACTGCAGACCCTTTCTGTTACTGCAAGTGCCTCTGGGATGGAACGAATCAGAAGTTCCTCTGCCGGAGTCATACCCTTAGATACCAAAGCGGAATAACCGCCAATAAAATTTACTCCGACTTCATGAGCCACTTTGTCCAATGTCCGGGCAATCGTCACAAAGTCTTCCGGCGTTTTACAGGCGGCACCACCTACCAGTGCAATTGGTGTTACGGAAATTCTTTTGTTTACGATTGGAATCCCATATTCTCTGGAAATCTCCTCTCCGGTTGCTACAAGGTCCTTTGCTGCTTCATGAATCTTATGGTAAATTTTTTCATTTACCTTCTGTAAATCAGAATCAATACAATCCAAAAGACTGATACCTAATGTGATGGTTCTCACATCCAGATTCTCTTTTTCTATCATTTCGTTGGTTTCTGCTACTTCAAATATGTTAATCATGTCAATCTCCATTCCTGAGCATTCTAAAATTTTGTACACACTTAAATTCTGTGCATCTGATTAAAAATTTCTTCTTTCTGGCATTTAATAATAACACCAATGCTCTCACCAAGCTGATTTAACTCTTCCACAATCAGTCCAAAATCCTTTGTGGTATGATTGGTATCCACAATCATCATCATATTGAAATATCCCTGTACGATGGTCTGGGAAATATCCAGAATGTTTATCTGGTTGTCTGCCAGATATGTACACACTTTGGCAATAATACCTACCGTATCTTTTCCTACTACTGTAATAATTGTTTTCTTCATGGTTTCTCTCCTCGTTTATGATTATCATTTTTCATATTTCATATACCTTAGATAGCTATCAGATGTGAATTTTCACTTCTTCTGGCAACATAGATTGGAAAATCGTCGCCTTTATATCCGGTATCTGACATCGTAATTTCCACTCTGACTGCTTCATATGCAAGTTCTGGCAGATTGTTTTCCTTACTCAAGTGTCCCAGCATAACTGCCTGCATATGGTCATTTAACAGGCGGCTTAGTAGTTTCCCGGAAGCCTCATTGGATAAATGCCCTCGTTCTCCTAATATACGCTGTTTCAGATAATAAGGATAAGGACCTACCTGCAGCATATTGATATCGTGATTGGCTTCCAGATACAACACATCCAAATCCTGCATACAGGCAATCGTATAATCATTATAACACCCTAAATCGGTTACAATTCCTATCTTTTTGTTATCGTGAGTGACACGATATGCCACTGGTTCTGCTGCATCATGGGAAGTTCTCATAGGATATAAGGTAACATCCTTGATGCTTATCTTCTCATCTGCCTTAATACAATGAAAAAGTGTTTCCTCTATTTTTCCCAAAGACGAGGTCTGTCTGATTGCTTCAAGGGTTCCGGGAGTACCGTAAATAGGTATCCCGTATTTTCTTGCTAAAACGCCAAGACCACTTATATGGTCGGCATGCTCATGGGTAATAAATATCCCATCTATCTCTGATAATTTTAATCCCAGTGCCGCAGCTCCCTGTTCTGTCCTTTTTCCGCTGATTCCTACATCAATCAGAAGGTGGGTTGCATCCGAACCCACATAGACACAGTTGCCGCTGCTGCCGCTGGCAATGCTGCATAATCTCATAAGTATAATCAGTCTTTCCAATATATTTCAATGATA
>CAYVUF010000332.1:0-2175 GCA_964454605.1 uncultured Bacteroides sp. | reverse complement strand
CAACGGTCAGTCCGGTCTGCGCATGTGTAATCAATAACACAACAGCAAGAGCGAAAATACAGATGCTGATGATGAACGCTTTCTGGTCAGTAATTGCTTCCTTCGGGTCTGGATAGGATGTAATGTTTCCTCTGGCAGCTTCTTCTGCTTTTAACTGCTTGTGGCAGAGAAGATAGAAGTAAACCAACATAATAAGCAGACTGATAAGAGCAATCACACCAGTATTGGTAATGAAATCTGCAAAAGTATATCCAAGAGAAGTTCCGATAATGATATTTGGCGGGTCACCGCACATGGTTGCAGAACCACCTAAGTTCGCACAGAAAATCTCAGATAAAATAATCGGAACGGGATTAAATTTCAAAATACTTGCAAGTTCGCAGGTTACTGCAGCAAGGAACAAAATAACAGTAATACTGTCAATGAACATTGCTAAGAATGCGGACATACACATAAAAGCAATAAAGATAGGAATAATCTTATAATTTACTGCTTTGGCAATGCGGAGGCAAAGCCATTTGAAGAAACCGGAACGTCCCATACCTTCTACCATAATCATCATACCGGCAATAAAGATAATGGTTGCCCAGTTGATACCAGAGGTAGATTCTTCGGCTTCCCCAACAGCAAGCCAGAAGTCCGGTGTGAAAATTGTACTTACATTTAATGTTTCGAAAAGTGCCTGTGGGCTGTGCATAGCAATAAGAAATACAAAGATTGCAACAAGCATGCCAGCAGCTAAGGTTACAATATGTCGTTCAATTTTATCGAGAACAATCATAACGAACATAGCTACGAAAATAGCGATAGCAATTATTTGACTTATATTCATTTGCTACCCCTCCTTTGTTTATAAAATTTTAATACTTTGAATCCGACCGTTATTATGGACTTATGTTAAGGAAAAGTCAAGCGAGTTTTGGCAAATTCACCATTTTTAACAGTATCTTTGCAGAAATCCTTGTTTTGTGGGTAATTTCAACAAGAGCAGACCGCAGGAGATTCACGCAGGAGTTTCGGGTGGGAAAAGGTGTACAGATTCCGGTTTCTTTGGTAAAATAGAAAGGAATATAAATAAGTAGAAAAAAGTCGGGAGAAGCAGAAAAAAGAACAATCCAGAAAGAAACAGAAGGAAAGGTTGTGCCGGAAATGAAATGGGATTTTAGAAGCAGTAAGTATGAAATTTGTCTGATACCGTTAACCGGAATGGCAATTGGCTTAGGAATGTATCTGTTCAGTATGTTTTGTCAGTATTTTGGACTGGGGCAGCCTTGTTTTGCACTGATGGGTGTTGCTTTGCTGGTGCTTCTATCGGGAGGCAGTGCACTGACTGGTTTTGCCAGAATCGCAGAAGTGCGCTGGGGAAAGTCTGAAATCCTTAGCATCCCCTGTTACTTTATGCTTTACGCAGGCAGTCTCCTGTTAATCTGGAAAGAAAAACAGCTTTTGCTGCTTGGAACAGGTTATGTGATTTCCCGGCTGTTAAGTGCTTTGTCGCAGGTATGCTTCCCTTATGCAAAGGGAGAAAAGAATGCTTTTGCAGAAGAAACCAAACAACAGAAACAAACCATAAGGATTGCCCTGGCAGCTATGCTGGGATTGTGTTTTGTGGTCTGCCTTATGATTGCTCCGATTCTGGGAGCACTGCAGATTCTGGCAGGTATGTGGGTATGGACTTACTATTTTTATATGGCAGGAAAAACATTTGGCGGGATTACGCGGGAAACCAATGGCTTTTTCCAGACACTGTGTGAACTGGCTATGGTGCTGGTGATAGGGATTCTGGGGCGCATTGGATAGAGCGTAGAGTAAAGAAGTAATAACAAATAGGCAAAACGTGGATAACGATAGAAAGAATGAAATAGATGAATAGAAAACGATTGGTAATAGGTATTCTGGCACATGTAGATGCCGGGAAGACCACATTGGCAGAAAGTATGCTGTATGTAAGCGGCAGTATCCGAAAAGCAGGACGAGTAGACCATGGAGATGCTTTTTTGGACACAGACCGTCAGGAAAAAGAGAGAGGAATTACGATTTTCTCCAAGCAGGCGGAGTTTACCTGGGACAAAATGGATATTACCCTGCTGGATACCCCGGGGCATGTGGATTTTGGCGCAGAAATGGAACGCACGCTGCAGGTATTGGATTATGCTGTTTTAGTGATTAGTGGTG
>CAYVUF010000331.1:0-2177 GCA_964454605.1 uncultured Bacteroides sp. | reverse complement strand
TACTCATGTAGCAAAGAAACTGATCAGAGTCATCTATGCATTGGAGAGGCAGGATATAGACTTTAACGTTCGGAAACTTCGCTAATATCTGCTCTACATACATTTATCTGTCCTATCTGAAATACGATGTATTCAGATGGTCTGTTAAAGTTACCCATTTTTACAAGTATAACTTTTTTCAAAAACATCTTGACTATTTATAGTTTGTCACCTCTTTTCACATTCTTATATTGTTTTCATCCAACAATAATGTTATACAATAAAAATCAACATATTTCAACATTTTCATAGAACACAATCATTAATCCAACTGAAAATCCTATCCGATAACGCAACATATGCTTTTGTAGAGTAGGTTAGAGGGCTTTGCCCTCTTTCCCCTCATCAAACCGTGCATGAGGTTCTCCCTCACACGGCTTTCCGACATTCTTCTTTCTACAGCATTACGTCATGTCGTAGCCATTCTTTTTAAGCCTTTTTCATATAAGGTGCTTCTCACATATCCCACCTTTGACATATGGTTACGTCTCTGATGTTTCTTGTTGTACCATCTCGTAAAAGTACATATAATGTACCAGTCAAGTGCCTGCATCCATTTATCACTTGTCTTTGTTGTGTAATAGTTCTTCCATCCTGTTATCTTCGGATTCAGATTCTTTATTAAATCCTCTTCGCTTGCTGCCAGTAGACTTCTACTATTCACGTTCGACTTTATTGCAAATTTCATCTTTTTCATTGCTTTTCGACTTGGGTACTGATAGGTCTCTTGAAAAGTGTTACCCTGTCTCATCTCTGTTGTCATACGCCTGTGGTGCATTCCCAGAAAGTCAAAGCCTTCCTGTCCGTCCCACATGCATACAATCTTCGTCTTAACAGGATGTAGTTTCAAGTCCAGTTTCCCCATGATGTGCTGCAACAGTGTCAATGCATGGTTTGCACTTTTCTTGTTCTTGCAAATAATTACGGTATTATCCGCATACCTTATGAGTATTCCATGGGTAAGTCCATACTTTTCCCACAGCCGGTCTAGCGTGTTCAAGTAGATATTTGCCAGCAACGGCGAGATAACCGATCCTTGGCTTGTTCCAAGTTCGCTTATTTCTAAGATGTTCCCATAGAAAACCCCTGATTTCAGCCACTGTCTTATGAGTTTTAGGATTCTTCTGTCTGAGATTCTTAACTCTATGAGAGCCATTAGCTTATCTTGATTTACGTTGTCAAAGAACTTTTCAATGTCTGCATCTACCACGTAGTAACCTTTGTTGTTGCATGCTTTTCTGACTACTTCCAACGCCTGTTTTGCACAACACTTCGGTCTGAATCCGTAGGAACAGTCCTCAAAGTCCGCTTCGAATACGGGCTCTATTGCTATCTTTGTAGCCATCTGCACAATTCGGTCTTTCACACATGGTATTCCAAGTGGTCTCTGACTTCCGTCTGGTTTTGGAATCATTACTCTTCGGACTGGAAGTGGTCTGTATGTTCCACTTTTTAATTCTGACTGTATTCCAGTTAGATAGCGGTTTATTCCGCCTGCCTCTATGTCCTCGATTGTGATTCCATCTACTCCGCTAGAACCTTGGTTGGCTTTCACCCGCTTCCATGCTTCATATAAGACGTCGTCTCGATAGACTTTGTCATAGAGCGCATGAAATCTTCTGCTACTGCATTTCTTGGCTGTTAGATATAGTTTGTTTTGAAGTTGTCGTACTTTTTCTTTGGAGTTATTAGTCATCATGACATTCTCTCACACTTACCCTCTCTACAAACATGAATGAAGCAGGGAACCTTTCCTAGTCTGCGTTTTCTTGCACAGCCATTTTCGGTACTATGTTCCCCTCCGACTCCCTCCCATCAGAAATGCAACTTCGCCAAGCTTATACACTTTCTCTTTACCTTTCGGTGACAGGTAGGGTCTCTCCAGTTCCGAACCACACTTTTCATACATACCGCTTCCCATATACCGAGGGATTCCTCCGTGCTGCTTTCCAGTATCTTCACACGTTCCATGGTTTTCGCCCATTACGCCAGGGCTCAACTTCCCTTTGTTCTCCTTCGAGACCTCTTTAGCGATACGGCAGAATTCACTTAATGTTACGGTCTGCATGATTGCTCGCACCTTTTATCAAGGTTACTTTATCCACTCGCTTAGCACCCTGTATTACTACAACGCACCG
>CAYVUF010000330.1:0-2182 GCA_964454605.1 uncultured Bacteroides sp. | reverse complement strand
GACAATAGTCAGTTTGAACAGTCTGAGAGTGAAGAACCATAAAGAAAAGGAGTCAGATGAATATGAAGTTCAAATACATTACGATTGAACGGGAATATGGAAGCGGTGGCACAACAATAGGACGCAGACTTGCGGAAGAGTGCGGCATATCCTGCTATGGACGGGAAATTCTAGAAGAAACTTCCCGAAAAATAGGAGTGACAATTGAACAATTAGAGCAGTATGAAGAAGGGGTATCAAATAGTCTGTTATATACAACTTACACGTTGGCACAGGTTCAGACTGGGAATGCAGATATGCTTGCACATGATGGACATCTCTTTGTAGCGGAGCAGGGAGTTATCAAAGAACTTGCGCATCATGGCAAGGCGGTTTTTCTGGGACATTGTGCTTCTGAAGCACTGAAAGATAAAGCGGGAGTGGCAAAGGTCTATATTTATTGTTCTGATAATGGGATAAAGGAAAGGCGGATTGCTGAAGAATATGGTATCCCGAAGTCGGAAATAGCGAGTATACGACGGAAATATGATAACAAAAGAGCAAAATATTATTTCGCGAATACTGCCCGGAAATGGAATGATTTGAAAAATTATGATATTGTTTTCGATACGGCAACAGTTGGTATTGAAGGTTGTGTTCAAATGCTGAAAGGTCTTATCGAATAAGAAAATTATGCGCTTTGTCTTAATAGCAGTGAAATTGGAATAGAGCGTTATGTAGATATCATCGTAAATTGTTATAAATAGAGAAGTTGGCGCATGTCAAAACCAGTCAATAAGGTTAGGGCAGGCGCTTCTTTTTTTATGCATTAATTTTGGAATGCCGCTGAAAGAATTAGCTAATTATATCAATAGCAATAATACAATAGATAATAAGGAATTGTTTGAAACAGGCAGAAAAATTGCACAAGAACGTATTTGTGATTTTCAGACGGAACTTTCAAAAATTGAATATACTTTGCGCTACTTGAAGCATAATCAACAATATAGTGGTGAAGAGGGATTTTATCGACGGAGCATTTCGGAGAGAACAATTATTACAAGGGAGTATACAGATAATATAACAGATATACGCAGAATAGAAATAGAATCTGGTGAATTATATAATTATGCACAGAGTAGAAAGTATTCACCGGTTTTTCCAGCGGGGTTTTTGATTGGACATAGGAATGGAGAGCAGCAGACGAAGATTTTTTTTGAAATTGTACGTGAAAATATTAAGGACGAATATGTTACAACGATACCTGCTGGTGAATTCCAATGCTGTCAGGTGAATTTGACCCCGGAAATAGATATATTAGAGCAGATAGAAATGACATTTGGAAGGGATAAGCTGGAAAGCGCAAATGGTAAAATGTGACGTAAATAAGTAAATAAGATGTAAAAACTTGTGCAATTATACTGTGAAAAGGAAAGAGATATGTTACAATCGTACATATTGTGATCATTTTTTTCATTTTGTTTGGGAATTGTGGATAAAATGGTATATGCAGGAGGACACAAGGTGAAAACGAAAGGGTCAATGACGGAAAAGCTAAGAAATTTGAAGGTAGACAGGAAATTGAAAAAATCTTTCTCCACGCTTCTGATAGCCTTTGTCATGGCAGCGGTTTTGGCAATTGGTGGATTAGCAATGATTCATGCCAACATCAAAAGATTTTATAATGAATCTTATCAAAATATGGCATTACAGTTGGAGATTCGTAAAGATATTCAGTTGACTGGTAAATATGTTTTGTGGGCGATTACCGTTACAGATGAGGAGCGCGAGAATATATTGAAGGATGTCACTACTTATGCAAAGCGGCTAGAAGACAATGTATATGCTTTGGAGGCAAGTTTTAGTGACAAAGAGATGACCTCTGCATTGGATGCGGCATTGCAGGCAGACAGAAACGAGGTATGATTTTACGATGCGAAAGTTATGGAAAAGTAAAGAGTCATTCGGGAGATTATGTAGGTGATACTGATTAAGAAAAAGAAGAAAAGAAAGACGACAAAGCAGAATTAATGGTTAAAAAATATCTTTCCTGACAGGATGTAGAAATCACTATCAGGGAAGATATTTTTCGTAAAGGGCAACGTGGTCATAAATACATCGCCAACTGCTATGTGCATCGCCGGTAGCAATAATATATTCTTTTCCAGCACTGTCAGTACCATAACTGACAGCACAGTTGCCG
>CAYVUF010000329.1:0-2200 GCA_964454605.1 uncultured Bacteroides sp. | reverse complement strand
AACATATTTTTTGAAGAAACAGTAGTATTTTACGTCGAAAAATAGTATATTTATAGTATGGGCTTTTGCGAGTGAGAATCATTTTCATGTGATGGAAAATTGCTCATACATAGCGGGATTTTATAAAGAAAGAGGGGCAACGAATGGCAAAATTAACATTTGTGGGTGGAATTCATCCATATGATGGAAAAGAACTATCCAAAGATAAACCCATTAAAGCGGTTCTGCCAAAAGGTGATTTGGTTTATCCATTGTCACAGCACATTGGTGCACCGGCGAAACCGATTGTAGAAAAAGGAGAACATGTATTAACAGGACAGATGATTGCAGAGGCGGGCGGATTTGTGTCAGCACCGATTTATGCAACGGTATCTGGTACGGTTAAGGCGATTGAACCAAGACGTGTCGTAACAGGGGATAATGTTATGAGCATCGTGATAGAAAACGATGGCAAATACGAGGAAGTAGAATATCCGGCAGGAAAGCCACTTGAGGAAATGACGAAAGCAGAAATCATTGAGCGAGTGAAGAATGCTGGTATTGTCGGTATGGGGGGTGCAGGTTTCCCTACCTTTATTAAGTTATCGCCCAAAGAACCGGAGAAGATAGAGTATGTGATTGCAAACTGCGCAGAATGTGAACCTTATCTGACTTCTGATTACCGCAGAATGATAGAAGAGCCGGAGAAGTTAGTAGAAGGTTTGAAGATTTCTTTACGGTTGTTTGATAATGCAAGAGGCATTCTTGCAGTAGAGGATATAAACCAGATTGTGTGGAAATTTTGAAAAAACTTACGAAAGATGAGCCAAGAATCAGTGTCAAAGCATTGAAAACGAAGTATCCGCAGGGAGCAGAAAGACAACTGATTTTTGCAACTACAGGTCGTAAAATCAATTCTTCCATGCTGCCGGCAGATGCAGGATGTGTTGTGAATAATGTGGATACCATTGTGGCAATTTACCATGTCGTAATAGAAGGAAAACCGCTGATGAACCGTATTGTTACGGTGACTGGGGATGCGATTGCAGACCCGCGGAATTTCATTGTCCGAATCGGAACGAATTATCACGAATTGATTGAAGAAGCAGGTGGCTTCCAGAAAGAACCAGTGAAAATTATTTCCGGTGGTCCTATGATGGGATTTGGTATTTTTGATTTGGATGTACCAACCACAAAAACAGCATCGGCGCTGCTTTGTCTGACCGAAGATGATGTTTCTAAAATGGAACCAAGTGCGTGTATCAATTGTGGCCGCTGTGTTGAAGTGTGCCCAAGCAGAATCCTGCCGCGTATGCTGGCAGATTATGCAGAAAATTACAATGAAGAAGCATTCCTGTCCCATGATGGAATGGAATGCTGCGAATGTGGCTGCTGCAGTTATGTATGTCCTGCCAAAAGACCATTGACCCAGACCATTAAGTCAATGCGTAAGATGCAGTTAGCAAAGAAGAAAAAGTAGGAGGTAAGCAGGATGAGTGACTTGATGAAGGTATCCTCCAATCCCCATATCAGATCGAAAGCATCTACAAGCAGTATTATGTTAGCTGTTGTGATTGCATTACTTCCGGCTGCGGGATTTGGTATCTATAACTTTGGACTGGATGCACTGATTTTGATTCTGGTGACAGTTCTATCAACTGTTCTGACAGAATATATTTTTGAAAAACTGATGGGAAAGAAAGTAACAATAGGTGATTATTCCGCTGTTGTAACTGGACTTCTGTTAGCATTGAATCTGCCTTCCGGAGCACCTTGGTGGATTGGTGTAATCGGTGGTATTTTTGCAATTTTAGTAGTAAAGATGTTGTTTGGAGGTTTGGGACAGAACTTTATGAACCCGGCACTGGGTGCAAGATGTTTTCTCCTTATTTCATTTACTTCGATTATGACGAATTTTGATTGCGATGCTTATACAGGTGCAACACCGCTTGCTGCCTTGAAAGCTGGTGAGTCGGTAGATATTTTTCAGATGGTAGTTGGTAAAACTGCAGGAACCATTGGGGAAACATCTATGATAGCCATTGTGATTGGGGCATGTTTCCTGATTCTGACAGGGGTGATTGACCTGCGGATTCCAGGAACTTACATCGTAAGTTTTGCAGTTTTTATTAGTATTTTCGGCGGACATGGATTAGACTTTTCCTTTCTTGCAGCACACCTTGCAGGTGGAACCATTGGGGAAACATCTATGATAGCCATT
>CAYVUF010000328.1:0-2215 GCA_964454605.1 uncultured Bacteroides sp. | reverse complement strand
TTTTACTTCTGTTCCATGCAGCGCAAGTCCTGCTTCATATTTTTCTTCTATAAAGAAATCATGATATGCTTTTTTATTGTTTGTTACCAGCTTCATAGACTCTTTTGCCATAATCCTTCCCCTTCTTACTTTTCCTTATCCGGTTCTTGCCCCATTCTCCAACCTATTCTTCGTCCCAATCAATGGGAATGGAAAAATCTATGGTTCTTGTCAAGCGCTCCACACCATCAACCCGGATTTTTATCTGCTCACCCAGACGATATTTCTTACCAGTATCCTGTCCAACCATTTCATAACTATTTTCATCATAGTAATAATAATCTCCTGGCAGTTTGGACACATGAACCATGCCTTCTATGGTGTTTTCCAGCTCCACATAAATGCCCCAGCTTGTTACACCAGAAATTACACCTTCGAATACTTCGCCAATGTGTTGCTCCATAAATTCCGCCTTTTTCAGCTTTTCTGTTTCTCTTTCTGCTTCATCGGCTCTTCGCTCCATGGTGGAAGAATGTTTCGCTACCTCCGGCAGTTTTCTTTCATAGTGCGCAATGCGTTTTTCTTTCATCCGTCCCCGCAGTTGTTCTTTGATAATCCGATGAATCTGCAAATCAGGGTACCTTCTGATGGGAGAAGTGAAATGACAATAATATTGGCATGCAAGTCCAAAATGCCCGGTACATTCCACTGTATATTTTGCCTGTTTCATACTCCGGAGTGTCAGACGACTGATTAACATTTCCTCCGGTGTTCCCTCAATTTTATCTAATAATTTCTGAATTTCTTTCGGGTGCACTTCTTCCTTCGGAGAAGTTTTCATATGATAACCAAAATTATTCAGAAAAGTGGACAGTTTCAGAATCTTCTCAGGGTCTGGATTCTCATGGGTACGATACAAAAAAGGCAGTTCCAGCCAGAAGAAATGCTGGGCTACGGTTTCATTCGCAATCAGCATAAATTCTTCGATTATTTTGGTTGCTGTATTACGCTCATAAGGCTGGATAGCAAGCGGATGTCCTGCTTTATCCAGAATCATCTTACTTTCTGGAAAATCAAAGTCAATCGAGCCTCTCTTATGGCGTTTTTTCCGCAGGATAGCTGCCAGTTCTTCCATCAGCTCAAACATCGGAACAAGTTCTTCGTATTCCTTGCATTCCTGTTCATCCTTATCTTCCAGAATTTTTTTTACACTAGTATAGGACATCCTTCTATCCACACAAATAACAGTTTCAGCAATCTCATAATCTGTTACATTGCCTTTTCCATCAATGGTCATCAGACAGCTAAGTGCCAGTCGGTCAACTCCCTGATTCAAAGAACAGATACCATTGGATAATTTATGCGGCAGCATAGGAATGACCCGGTCAACCAGATAAACACTTGTCCCCCGTTCTAATGCTTCCCAGTCCAATGCAGAATTTTCCTGTACATAATTTGAAACATCCGCAATATGAACCCCCAGATGATAAACCTCTCCTTCCTTGGACACACTTACTGCATCGTCCAAATCCTTGGCATCTTCCCCATCAATGGTTACCATCTGCACCTTGCGCAAATCTTTGCGCCCTGCCATATCTGCTCCTGACACTTCATTCGGAATGCGTTCCACCTGATTCATTACCTTTTCACTAAATTCCACTGGTAAATCAAATCCCCGCACAATCGACATAATATCAACACCAGGGTCATTGATATGACCGATAATTTCAACTACCTTGCCTTCCGGTTTGTGTTTTTCATCCCCATAACTGGTTAGTTCTACTACTACTTTATGCCCATCTACTGCTCCTTTAGAACGTTCTTTGGGAATAAAGATATCGGCACCGATTTTGCTGTTATCTGGAACCACAAAACCAAAATTAGCAGACTTTTCATAGGTACCGACAATCTGCCTTGTTCCCCGTTCCAGAATCCGACGTACCACCGCTTCCTGTCTTTTGCCACGTTTCCCCGGTATCAGTTCCACCTGTACTTTGTCCTGATGGAAAGCACCATTCACCATATCCTCCGGGATAAATAAATCTTCTTCCCTTCCTTCTATCTCAACAAAGCCAAAGCCTCTCACATTGCTGATAAAAGTACCAATCAGAACACTGCCATCGGATTTGATATATTTTCCCTTAGAAGTCAGTTGTATCTTTCCTTCCAGAACAAGTGCATCCAGCACTTTGCGCAGTTCTTCCCGGTCTGCCTTGGAAACCTGCATCAACATAGC
>CAYVUF010000327.1:0-2223 GCA_964454605.1 uncultured Bacteroides sp. | reverse complement strand
ATGAATCCGGTAGACTGACGATTAGATTCTTTGATGGAACAGAGTTTGAATGCGAGACGGAATAATCTATAGGAGTAATTGCAGGTATTTGGCGCTGTATGAGGTAAAAGTCTTATACAGCGTCATTTTTAACTTGTAATTTGATGAATTTAGAGTGATATATACCATCGGAGGTGACTATCATGAAAAGATTAAAACATTGTAGGTATTGTGGCAAGGAAATGCCAAAGAATGGAAATAAGATGTATTACTGTTCAGATTGGTGTAGGCAGCACTGGCATTATGAGGAGCAAGAGGATTTGTTTTACGTACCGGGAATGAAGCAAGAAAAGTGTGTGGTTTGTGGGAAAGAGTTGCTTGGACGTCAGTTGAAGTATTGTAGTAAGGCTTGTTATTTTGCAGGTAGGCATAATCGGAAAAGGGGGATTACAGGCGAAGATATTAAGTTAATAAAGAAAACAAGTGACAGAAAATAGTAAAAAACAGAATTATTTTATTGAAAGAATAGCTGGCTATGATTGGACAATTTGCATAAAAAGCCGGATGAAAAAACGAGTGTTATGTGATATAATTTATTATTGGGGATATTATACGCTTTTGAAAAGAAGCATATGTGGATATATGAGTTGATGGAGTACAGATTTTCGTACACATAAAGGAGTATTCTGGTAAAAAGCGTATAGAGAGACAATTGATGTTAATAGTGACAATCGAAAGCTGGCATATCAATTTTTTGATAAGTTTTTGCGGTTGAAACTAGATTCTATACGATAGAGTGCGGTGCCCGTTTTTACGAATAGAATATTGGAGGATGAAGATGATAAAAAGATGGATACTAAATACTTTTTATAAAAAAGGGTTATCAGAAATACATAAATATTATCAATGTAAAGTAGATGATATTGCAAAAACACTGATGCGAAATATATATGTGGTGAGCTTTCATCAATAGATAACGAACATTTTTACAAGAAGCATGGATTTGATGTGGAGTTTACACCTAATCGAAGTTCTGGCGTAATTAAGTATATGTTATAGGAGCAATATGACAGAAGAGGAAGTTGTGAGTAAAATAAAAGATTATGCATCCATAATAAATTCATTATATTCTGCTGGCGTTGTAAGGACATATAATAGCCTGGTTGGCGATTACGCAGAGTGGCTTGTAAGTACAAAACTTAATCTTCATTTAGAGAAAACACCCATATACAGTGAAAAGGGATATGATGCTATGGATGCAGAAAATGGTTTGCGTTATCAGGTAAAAAGTCGGTGGATGCATACGGGAAAAATAGTCGCCAATTAAAAGTAATTAGGAATTATGAAGATAATCAGTTTGATTAATAACAATTATCATGTTGGTGAGGTGGCACAGGTTATGATAAATGGACAATCGTGGATAGATACAGGAACGTTGGTGCCGCACGATGCAGAAATAATTGTTACGTATCATATGAAAAAAGAATTTATATTTCCATATTCTTCGCGTTAGATGATAAAAAGAGATTTTGATGAATTGGCGCAGGAGTTGTTAAATGTTGGTTTTACGGAAGTGTATACGTTGCCGCTTGATGACTTGAAGACAGGAAGGATAAAAAAGGATAGGGCTGTTCAACAGATAGTTGTAGCAGGAAGAAAATCTATAAAAAAGGGTACTGTTTTGGAGCATGATGTCAAGATAACAATACAGTATCATTCATTTGGAAAGAAGAAATAGTAGAAAGCAGGAGGTATTATTGTGGCATTTAATCCAGGACTAAATATAGGGCAGATACTAAAAAATGCAGATGTTGTTAATACATTTAAATGTGGAAATATGGGTGGTATGCGTCGTTCTAGGACGACTAATACTTTGGTAATAGTATCTGATTATACAAAAGGAATTTATCATGATAAGTGGATAGGCGGGGTTCTTCACTACACAGGCATGGGTAAGAATGGAGATCAGGACATTAATTGGGCACAGAATGCAACTCTTGCAGCGTGTGGACGTAATGGTGTTGATGTGCATCTTTTTGAGGTAATGGATGCAGGTGAGTATATATACTGCGGGAGAATTGAGCTGGTTGACAAACCCTATACAGAAATCCAGCCTGGTGAGGATGGAACACCTCGCAAAGTATGGATGTTTCCTATTCGTCCGGTGCCTGATAATGACGTTAAAAAACCAGCTATGTTTGTATTTAAAGATATGGAAGACTTTAAGAATCGTGGTAAGGATGT
>CAYVUF010000326.1:0-2224 GCA_964454605.1 uncultured Bacteroides sp. | reverse complement strand
GCGGAATATAGACCATTTCGGTAAAGAAAATTAAAATAATCAATGACAGCAGGAATAAAATTACCAGCATGATATAAGAAATATTCAGCATCCGGTCAGAAGCGGATTGAATCTTATTCATGGGAGTATGAATAACAACGTAGCCTTTTACCTTAAAATCAGAAGTAATAGGAGCGAAAACGCTGAGCATATCTTCTTGAAAGGTATCAAAAAAATTTCCAATCGTGTAATAGGAACCTGCTGTAATGGTAGGGTCAAAATTCTGGATGACAATTTCGGTTTCAATATCCATAGGTTTGGAAGAGTCTAAGACCATGCGCCCGGAAGGGTTGATAATCCAGATAGAAGAGTCTAAATAGGTATCCAGAGCATCTAACTGGTCTTTTACCGCATCCAGAGTGGTTTCATTATTATACAAATCGGTTGCATAGGAATTGGCAATGAGAGTTGCTTCCCGATAAAGTGTATCTGCTTTTTCCTTTTTTAAATGGTCTAAAGTCATATTGGATACAAAAGTAGCGACTACGATAAAGCCGAAGAAGCCAAAAATAATGTATGCAATGATAAATTTCAAGTACAAAGTTTTACGCATGTAATACAAGCCTTTCTGAATAAAAGTAAGCCTGTTTTCTCAGGCTCTGGTTTCGAATTTATAACCAATACCCCAGATAGTAGCAATACGCCATTTGTCGTGGTCATTTATTTTTTCACGCAGACGTTTGATGTGTACGTCAACAGTACGGGTATCACCGATATACTCATATCCCCAAATCTGGTCTAAGAGCTGTTCTCTGGTAAAAACATGATTGGGAGATGCAGCCAGAAAATAGAGCAGTTCTAATTCCTTCGGCGGCATTTCTACGGTTTTGCCCATGTAGATAACGGAGTAATTGGTCTGGTTAATGATTAAATCAGGATATTCCACGCATTTAATGTCAGCAGCAGGCGGTGCAGCAACAACAGGCTTATAGCGGCGCAGCACTGCTTTGACTCTGGCAACCAGTTCTTTGGAATCAAAAGGTTTCTCCATGTAATCATCCGCACCCAGTTCCAAACCGAGGACTTTATCAAACACCTCACCTTTTGCTGACAGCATAATAATCGGCATAGAAGATTTACTTCGTACTTCACGACAGACTTGATAACCATCAATACCCGGAAGCATCAAGTCTAAGAGCATCAGATTGGGTTCAAAACTTTCTACTGCAGTAAGTGCGGATTCTCCGTCATTCACAATCATTGTATCAAAACATTCCTTTGTTAAGTAGAGAGAAATCAGTTCCGCAATATTATTATCATCATCTACAATTAAAATTTTCTGTTTGTTTACCATATAAATTTACCTTTCTATTTAAATTCTGCAATGGTGACTCCGGCATCGCCCTCACCAAATTCACCTTGTCGATAGGATTTCACATACTTACAACGACGTAGATAATTCTGTACCGCATTACGCAGGGCACCAGTACCTTTTCCATGAACGATGCGCACGCTTGGCAGGTGTGCTAGATAGGCATCATCCAGATATTTGTCTAGTTCAGAGATTGCTTCGTCAACGGTTTTTCCAAGCAGATTGATTTCTGTGGAAATAGAGAAGGACTTGGACATTTTCAATTTACCAGAGTTGGTGCGTTGTAATTTGCTGGTAGTTACGGTATCTTCATCAATCAGAACCAAATCATTCAGATTTACCTGGGAACGGATGATGCCGCACTGAACAAAAAGTTTACCGTTCCGGTCTGGAAGAGAGCTGACAGTGCCTTTTAATCCCATAGAAACAACTTTGACAGAATCTCCTAATTTAATCTGGTTTGGCTTTAACAATTTGTGTGTTGGTTTATCCGATTTTAAGGTCAGTTTAGCATTTTTTTCGGAAATCTTGTCACGTACTTTCTGACGGGATTTTTCCAAATCTTTGATGGAAGAATTGGAACTTGCTTTCTGGAAAGTACGAATGGTTTCGTCAGCCACATCTTTGGCATTTTGCAGAATCTGACGCGCTTCTTCATTTGCTTCGCGTAAAATACGCTCTTTTGATTGGTCGATTTTTTCCTGTTTGGACTCCAGGCGTTCCTTCAAGATTTTGATTTCTTCTTTGTAAGAGGCAATTTCCAACCGTTCTTTTTCAATCGTGGTGCGGCTGTTTTCTAAATCCGTTAATAAATCTTCAAAACTTTCTTTGTCCTCTGTAATATGCTTTCGTGCATCTTCTATGATATAATCC
>CAYVUF010000325.1:0-2237 GCA_964454605.1 uncultured Bacteroides sp. | reverse complement strand
AGGTATTTTGATTCGTCATGGTTCGCCAAAGTCAGGCTATTGGGAAATTGTAGAGTAGTTCTATCGTTTGAATGAACAATGCAAGAATTGTGATATGGAAAGCGTTTTGAATAGAAATCAAAGTTATTAAATTTTGCAGATAATAAAGGATTTATGAGAAGGATGATTTTATGAAATACAAGAACTACGAATGTCAATTTGATACTAGTAAAGTGACTAATATATGGCAGCTTATTCATCGACACACTGCAATATGTGATAATAAAGAAACGGAGGTGTTGGTAAAAAGGTCTAAAAATGAGAGAGCATCAAGAAAGAAGTTTGTTGTAGAAAATAAAATTATTTGTATTTTAGAACGAGTGCAAGATGGATTGGAGTACCTTAATTCATATGAATTAAGACCGAATTATTCACGAAGAAATGCTTTTGATTTTATCGAATTTTTAAATTGTGAATATGTAATAATTCATTGCATTAAGGAACTTGCCCAAATTTTTGGGATTAATGTGAAGGAGATCACAGAACAGAAAAATTGTTTTGCAGAATTTGCTTACGGGGATGGCTGCGATAATGATGTTTTTGAGTATGTTCGTTCATTGTGTGCAGTACATCCAGAAGAAACAAGCCTTCATCCAACTGTGCATTTGCCAAGTGAATTTGATTCCTGTGCTAGAATCGTATGGGATATAGGAAGTTATGATGGAAGAGATTTAACAGCTGTTGTGTACACTTCAAAATATGGGAAAAGTGAGATGTATATCGGAATAGAGGTTGTTCCATTCGTCGAGTATCTGCGAAAATGGGTAGGTTTGTTAGATGAAATTTATGAGGGTATTCGGCAGTTTGCAAAAGTAGAAAGAGAACGATTAAAAAAAGTAAAAATATTGCCGCCAGAACATTTTAATAAATATACGGAATATATAGACAATTTGAAAAATGAGTACGAACACAGGGATGGAGAAGCACAGATATACCTTTTTGATTACTACAAAAAAGTATTTCAGATTAGTTTTCAAAATTCTGATATAGAAAATAAGAAAGAATGCTATAAGAATGCGATTAAATATATGTTTGCCGGATTGCATGAATATTTACAGGAAATGAATGAGGATGAGGAAGCAACACTGTTTTATGAATTGTATCAGCCGATAGAGGGCAGAAGCAAATTCGCAAATGACAGAGGTGCATTTGATTATGTAAATCATTTGGAGAGTAGATACAGTTATGAAGTGTATCGTGCTAGAGAAGTTTTGGATAAAATTAAACCATGGGTAAATGAGTATGTAGAATTTCATAATAATGAATCTAAAGATGAGATAGAGGTTTTATTACAGATAGCAACTTATTTTGATGCATTGCAACAGGATGGTTATATTAATTCTAATATTCCAAATGAGGCAATGTATAGAGGAGATTTAAGGTTTGGGAGGTAGAGCAGTGGATAATAGTGATAATTTTAATGACAACACTTCATTATCGAAAGTTGTAAAACGGATATTGCTAATAGGAAGTATACTTGTTCTGTTGATTCCTATTGCAGTTAATGTGTTATTATATCTTCCATTTCCAACACCTATAGGGTTAGGAAATTCAGAATGGCTTGGTTTTTGGGCAAGTTATATAGGGGGATGCCTTGGTGGAATTTGTACGTTATTAACAATTTATTTAACAATAAAGTATTATGAAAAGCAGGATACCAACCATAGGGTCGAGGTTGCAATGCAAAATGAGCGGCACGAACATGAATTAAAAGATGAAATGTTACGACATTATCGCCCTTTACTTATTTTACGTCCTAATGGCGGTTCTGGATTAAATGGAAAGTACAATCCTTTCAGTGTACATGTAAATAATGTTAGTGAATATGTTGCTGTAAATGTAAAAATTGATGACCAATATGAAGCCTTATTAAAGTCAGGAGAGGAAAAAGTTTTTTCTGTAAAAAGTACTATTGAAGGTGGAGGTTACAATGAAATTCTAATGGTTACTGCTTGTGATGTAATGGGAAATGAGTATGTTTGGAAGTATCAGTTGCAGAAAATTGAGGGAATACGAGAAAAAGATGGTACAAAAACGGAACAGTATTATTATAGAATTATTGATGAAAAACGGAGATAGTAGAAATCGAGTGATTGTTTGAAAGCCAGCTCAACCGAGCTGGCTCTTACCATATTACAGGCTCTGTTCCGGCTTTTTATCCGTACTCTGTTCTGGAGTCTGTTCCTGACCGAGATATT
>CAYVUF010000324.1:0-2241 GCA_964454605.1 uncultured Bacteroides sp. | reverse complement strand
GGTCGATATAGAGAAGAAACACAGGAATATCCAAAGAGCATGTTTGATTACATGGACGTATCTCCTAAGATGGTATTTTCCGTTGCGACAGCGTTGATTCCGTTCTTACAGAATGACGATGCGAATCGTGCGCTGATGGGTTCTAACATGCAGCGTCAGGCAGTGCCGCTTCTGTTTACCGAAGCTCCGGCAGTTGGAACTGGTATGGAACCGAAAGCAGCAGTAGACTCTGGTGTCTGTGTTGTTGCTAAAAAATCAGGTACGATTGATTATGTTTCTTCTAATCTGATTAAGATGACTTATGATGATGGAGAGAAAGAAGAATATCATTTAACAAAGTTCTCCAGAAGTAACCAGTCTAACTGCTACAACCAGAAGCCGATTGTATTTAAAGGCAACCATGTAGCGCAGGGTGAAGTAATTGCAGATGGTCCTTCCACAGATGGTGGTGAACTTGCACTTGGTAAGAACCCGTTAATTGG
Organism: uncultured Bacteroides sp.; assembly: GCA_964454605.1. Taxonomy (GTDB): domain Bacteria; phylum Bacillota; class Clostridia; order Lachnospirales; family Lachnospiraceae; genus UBA3282. The sequence continues at coordinate 1,759 of CAYVUF010000324.1, read as the reverse complement.
TTTCATGACCTGGGAAGGTTACAACTATGAAGATGCTGTACTTCTTAGTGAAAGACTGGTACAGGAAGATGTATATACATCTATTCATATAGAAGAATATGAAGCAGAGGCTCGTGACACGAAATTAGGACCGGAAGAAATCACACGTGATGTTCCGGGTGTTGGTGATGATGCACTGAAAGATTTGGATGAAAGAGGTATTATCCGCATTGGTGCAGAAGTACGTGCCGGTGATATTCTGGTTGGTAAAGTTACTCCGAAGGGAGAAACGGAACTGACAGCAGAAGAAAGACTGCTTCGTGCTATTTTTGGTGAAAAAGCAAGAGAAGTTCGTGATACTTCTTTGAAAGTACCGCATGGTGAATATGGTATCGTTGTAGATGCGAAAGTATTTACAAGAGAGAATGGAGATGAATTATCTCCTGGTGTAAATCAGGCAGTTCGTATTTATATCGCACAGAAGAGAAAAATCTCTGTTGGTGATAAGATGGCTGGTCGTCATGGTAACAAGGGTGTCGTTTCACGTGTATTACCAGTAGAAGATATGCCATATCTGCCGAATGGACGTCCTCTTGATATCGTACTGAATCCTTTGGGCGTACCTTCCCGTATGAACATCGGTCAGGTCCTGGAAATTCACTTGTCCTTAGCAGCCAAAGCACTTGGCTTTAATGTGGCAACACCTGTATTCGATGGTGCAAAAGAAGGCGATATCATGGATACGCTGGATTTGGCAAATGACTACGTAAACTTAGAGTGGGAAGAGTTTGAGAAGAAACATAAAGAAGAACTTCTGCCGGAAGTTATGGAATATTTGTCTGAACACAGAGAACATCGTGAATTATGGAAAGGTGTTCCGATTTCCAGAGATGGTAAAGTAAGACTTCGTGATGGTAGAACAGGTGAGTTCTTTGATGCACCAGTAACAATTGGACACATGCATTACTTGAAACTGCACCATCTGGTAGATGATAAGATTCATGCACGTTCCACTGGTCCTTATGCTTTGGTTACACAGCAACCACTGGGTGGTAAGGCACAGTTCGGTGGACAGCGTTTCGGTGAAATGGAAGTTTGGGCACTGGAAGCATATGGTGCTGCTTATACTTTACAGGAAATCTTAACCGTTAAGTCTGATGATGTTGTTGGTCGTGTTAAGACATACGAGGCAATCATCAAAGGTGATAACATCCCTGAACCTGGTATTCCGGAATCCTTCAAGGTATTATTGAAAGAATTACAGTCACTGGGTCTGGATGTCAGAGTACTGCGTGAAGATCAGACAGAAGTTGAGATTATGGAAACAATCGATTATGGTGAGAACGATTATCGCTATGAAATCGAAGGTGATTCCAGAAGCTATGATTATGAGAAAGAATCTCTTGGCGCTATGGGATACCAGAAACAGGAATTTGACGAAGAAAGCGGAGAACTCGTTAACAGTGAAGACGAAGAAGAATTCACAGAAGATGATATGGAGTTAGATGTTGATTTCGAAGAATCCTATGACGAATAGGCTGAAAGAAAGGCGTGGTTACTGAAATGGCAGAGATGAAACAGGAAGCATATCAACCTATGACATTTGATGCGATTAAGATTGGCTTGGCATCACCAGAGAAAATCAAAGAATGGTCCAGAGGTGAAGTTTTAAAACCGGAAACCATCAATTACAGAACTTTAAAGCCGGAAAAAGACGGACTTTATTGTGAAAAGATTTTCGGACCAAGCAAAGACTGGGAATGTCATTGTGGTAAATATA
>CAYVUF010000323.1:0-2250 GCA_964454605.1 uncultured Bacteroides sp. | reverse complement strand
GATTTAGTAGAAGGTATGCAGTTTGACAGAGGTTACATTTCTGCATATATGGCAACTGATATGGATAAGATGGAAGCAACACTGGATAATCCATATATCCTGATTACAGACAAGAAAATTTCCAACATTCAGGAAATCCTTCCGGTATTAGAGCAGATTGTACAGTCTGGTGCTAAATTACTCATTATTGCAGAAGATGTAGAAGGTGAAGCACTGACTACATTAATCGTAAACAAACTGCGCGGTACTTTCAATGTTGTTGCAGTGAAAGCACCAGGTTATGGCGATAGAAGAAAGGCTATGTTGGAAGATATTGCGATTCTGACAGGAGGTCAGGTAATCAGTTCTGAACTTGGTCTGGAATTAAAAGATGCTACTATGGACCAGCTTGGTCGTGCAAAATCTGTGAAAGTACAGAAAGAGAACACAGTAATCGTGGATGGCGAAGGAAACAAAGATGCTATTCAGGCAAGGATTGCACAGATTAAGAAACAGATTGAAGAAACAACATCTGATTTTGATAGAGAAAAATTACAGGAACGTCTTGCAAAACTGGCAGGCGGTGTTGCAGTTATTCGTGTAGGTGCTGCTACAGAAACAGAAATGAAGGAAGCAAAACTTCGTCTGGAAGATGCTTTGGCAGCTACCAGAGCAGCAGTCGAAGAAGGTATTATTTCCGGTGGTGGTTCTGCTTATATTCATGCATCCAAAGAAGTTGCTAAATTAGCAGAAACTCTGGAAGGTGATGAAAAGACAGGTGCACAGATTGTATTAAAAGCATTAGAGGCTCCGTTGTTCCACATCGCAGCAAATGCAGGTCTGGAAGGTTCTGTCATTATCAACAAAGTAAGAGAATCTGAAGTTGGTGTAGGATTTGATGCTTTGAAGGGTGAATATGTGAACATGGTAGATGCAGGTATCCTTGACCCTGCAAAAGTAACAAGAAGTGCATTGCAGAATGCAAACAGCGTGGCATCCACTCTGTTAACAACAGAATCTGTTGTTGCAAACATCAAAGAAGCAGAACCTGCAATGCCAGCAGGCGCAGGTATGGGCGGAATGATGTAAGAAGTGAAATAGGTCAGATTAGAAGAGGCATGGCGCAAGCTCTGCCTCTTTTTGCTGTATTTGGAGTTGGGATGAAATATTATTTTGACTTGCATAGCATTTGCTATTATAATGAATGATAACGATATCATAAGCAAAGCAAAGCGACTGGTGGGTATTATGGCAACAGAAGAAAAAAGAGAAGTTGTTATTGATGATGGAAGAATTGAAGCAATTAAGGAATTTCAGACTCCCGAAACGTTGTATCAGGAGTTGATTGCGCGTGTGCGGAAATATCACCCTTCTGATGATATTTCACTGATTGAGAGAGCATACCAGACTGCCTATGAGGCACACAAAGACCAGGTGCGTAAGTCCGGGGAACCTTATATTATTCATCCTTTGTGTGTAGCAATTATTCTGGCAGATTTGGAACTGGATAAAGAAACTATTGTGGCAGGTTTATTACATGATGTAGTAGAAGATACTGTCATGACGGACAAGGAAATTGAAGAGAAGTTCGGGGCAGACGTGGCACTTCTGGTTGATGGTGTTACGAAATTAGATAAACTGAAATTCCATGGGGATAAAAATAACGATAAAGATGCGGAGAAATTAGAACGTCAGGCAGAGAACCTTCGTAAGATGTTCCTTGCCATGGCGAAGGATATTCGTGTTATTTTGATTAAACTTGCTGACAGACTTCATAATATGCGTACTTTACAGCATATGAAGCCGGAGAAACAGCATGATATAGCGAGAGAAACGTTAGACATTTATTCTCCAATTGCACAACGACTTGGTATTTCCAAAATTAAAGTAGAGTTAGATGATTTGTCACTGAAATATCTGGAGCCGGAAGCGTATTATGATTTAGTAGACAAAATTGCAGTACGTAAGAGTGTGCGTGAAAAATATATTCAGGCAATCGTGGACGAGGTCAGTGTGCATATAGAACATGCTGGAATCAAGGCACAGATTGATGGACGTATCAAGCATTTTTTCAGCATCTATAAGAAAATGAAGAATCAGAACAAAACCATAGACCAGATTTATGATTTGTTTGCGGTTCGTATCATTGTGGATTCGGTGAAGGACTGCTATGCGGCACTGGGTGTTATTCACGAGATGTACAAACCAATTCCGGGACGTTTTAAGGATTATATTGCTATGCCGAAGGCAAATATGTATCAGTCATTGCAT
>CAYVUF010000322.1:0-2251 GCA_964454605.1 uncultured Bacteroides sp. | reverse complement strand
CATTAACTATGCTTATTATCTTTTTTCTTACTTTTATGCGCTACTGTTAATTAAGTTTTTAGCTAAATATTTATCATCCAGACATTATCAATAGTAAATAATTACTATTTTTAAGTCCAAAATACTTCATTCTTGTGTTTTAGCACTGATTATTGTACTATTAAGGTAACATTCGCAGACGACGCTCTCAGATAAAATCTATCCAATAGAAATGGAGAATAGAAATATGAATTTTACAGATTCTTTTGTACAGGCACTTACCAATCCCCCTATGCTGCCTGAAGGCATCCCTTCTACTGTTTTTCTGGGAAGACCTTATGCTTTATTAGAAGAAACACAGCATCGTTTTCTAACCATCTTGTCGGGCGGCAGCATCGAAGCAAGAGAATCCTTCTCTTTTTCGCTGCTGCCGCTGAACTGTCGTATGCTTCTCTACACGAAATCCGGCAGCGGTATTCTTCGGGTTCATAAGAAAAAACACCTTCTGACTCCTGGTACTCTTCTCTATTTAAACTGCAGTAGCCCTTCTTTATGGGAAATCAGTTTAACAGATTTGAACTGGCAATATACGGTTTTCTTTCTGCAAGGGGATATATTATCAGATTATGAAGCTCTGGTTCCATTTTCAGACTTGTTATTAACAACAGTTTCCAATTATTCCATCATATTACCTGGTCTGGAGAAGCTTCTCCAGACCGGAGAGAGTACCTCTCTCCGGGACAAATTAACGGATCACTATATTTTAACCGGAATCCTTACAGAATTGTTCATAGATTCTTTTCAGTTGAAAAGTGCGGAAGTAAAATGTCCTTCCTATCTGTTAGAAATCAGACAATCTCTGGACACCTTTTTCATGGAGCCATTTCGTCTGGAAGATTTAGAAAATAAATATCATATCAGCAAATATCGTATATGTCGGGAGTTTTCCTCTGCCTTCGGAGTTCCTCCCTTACGCTATCTGAACAGAAAGCGTATTGAAATTGCCAAGAACCTGCTGTTGTCCAGTGATAAGCACATACACGAAATTGCTAATGAAGTTGGTTACGAAAACACCAACCATTTTATTAACCTGTTTAAAAAAGAAACCGGAGTAACTCCTTTGGTTTATCGCGAAACGGTTTCTTACTGAATTCTGCGGGCAACACTTTCTTTGTATTCAATGTGACCGGTTACAATTGCCACACCCTGCTTATAATGTTCCCCAGAAATCTTACGAATAATGTTGCGGATGGTTCGTTTTGCCATTTCCCGCATATCCGCACCATAACTGGTAATGCCTATCTCAGAAACTCCCGGTGGCTGATAGTTATCATATCCCACTACGGAAATATCCTCCGGCACCTTGTAGCCATTCTGATTCAGCTTCTTAATCAAAATTCCTGCTGTTACATCGCAATTACAAACAAACGCAGTAGGCATTTTGTCCGGCAGTACCAGTTCAAAGTCATCATCCATATCACCAGTAACCGCATTTCTGTCCTCGATAACCCATTCTTTCTTTACTTCTATTCCATGTTCATAGAGAGCCTTGGCATAACCAAAATAACGGTCTGTGATACTTTCTGTGCAAAGCACACTTCCCACAAATGCAATCTCAGTGTGTCCCATCTGGAACAAATAATTTGTCAGTTTATACATTCCAAAATAGTTGTTGGAAACTACGGCATCACAGTCTCTGTTTTTATCATAAAAATCCAGATAGATAACGGGAACTTCCGCATATTCATTTAATTTCTCAAGATAATCATCTTTCAGAAGTCCGATTACAATCAGTCCATCTGCTCTTTTCTCCTGCAGAAGTTTCGGCATTTCGCACTTCATCTCATCTTCCAGTTGCAATACCTCAAGCATGGTAAAACAACCCTTCTGTACTGCCGCTGTGGCAACTTCCTGATATAATTTCCAGTAAAAGGACTGATACTGGTCTAAAAATCTGCCGGATACAATAACACCAATGTTATAACTGACATTGTTTTTCACCCTGTCCTGATAGAGAGCAGAATTGGTACGATATCCCATTTTCTCTGCCTGCTGTTTGATTTTCACACGCAGTTCTTCACTAACTCCTTTCTGATTCGAAAGAGCTTTCGATACCGTTACAGTACTAACTCCCATTATTTGCGCTATATCCGCCATTTTCACTGCTTTTGCCATCACTTTTTCCCCGCATCCGCTATTTTTATCTTATATTAAAAAATAAGGCAACCTACTTAAATTATAAAGTAAATGTGTGTCTTGTCAACACTTCTGC
>CAYVUF010000321.1:0-2369 GCA_964454605.1 uncultured Bacteroides sp. | reverse complement strand
GTGCAGACAGAATGTCTTCTTTTGGTGATTTCATTTCCTTATCAGATGTATGTGACGTGGCAACTGCTAAGATTATCAAAAGGGAAGTATCAGATGGAGTCATTGCACCGGGATATGAACCGGAAGCGTTGGAAATTCTGAAAGCAAAGAAAAAAGGCAATTACAATGTGATTCAGATTGACCCATCTTATGTTCCGGCGGCAACAGAGATAAAACAGGTGTATGGCATCAGCTTTGAACAGGGAAGAAACGAATTGAAGATTGATGAGAATTTCTTCGATAATATTGTGACAGACAACAAAGAGTTGACACAACAGGCTAAGATTGACCTGGCAATTGCAATGATTACCTTGAAATATACACAGTCTAATTCGGTATGTTATGTCAAAGGCGGACAGGCAATTGGTATTGGAGCAGGACAGCAGTCCAGAATCCATTGTACCAGACTTGCAGGTTCTAAGGCAGATAACTGGTTCTTACGTCAGTCACCGAAGGTACTGGGACTTCAGTTTGTAGACGGTATTGGTCGTGCCGACAGAGATAATTCCATTGATTTATACATAGGTGATGATTATATGGATGTTCTGGCAGAGGGAGCATGGCAGAAGATTTTCAAAGTAAAACCAGAGGTATTTACCAGAGAAGAGAAAAGAGCATGGTTAGACCAAATGCAGGATGTGGCACTTGGTTCAGATGCCTTCTTCCCATTTGGTGATAACATTGAACGCGCTCATAAAAGTGGTGTGAAATACGTAGCACAGCCGGGCGGTTCTGTCAGAGATGACAATGTCATCGAAACATGTAATAAATATGGTATGACAATGTGCTTCACAGGAATCAGATTGTTTCACCATTAATCAGAAAGTATCAGGCGCAGACGGGAAAGTTTGCGCCTTTTTCTGTGTTAGATTTTTGGTTGCAGAAAAACTGGTTTTTTGTAAAAACTACACAAAGATTTCCATCTTTTGGTATAATAGTTGTCAGTGTAAAACAAAAGGACAAGAAGCGTGAACATCAGAACAAAGGGGGAATTTCTATGAAGAAACAAAGGATAACAAGGGTTTTGATGCTTTCCCTGCTGACGTTTTTACTCACTGCCTGCGGCAGCAGTCAGACGATAGCAGTTTCGAATACTTTTGAACAGATTTAAAGCGATGCTACGTATTTAAAAGAGATAGCAGACGATTTGCCGACTATTATGAAGTATTTCCGGTTATAAATTGTTTTTTTTGGCAGACGAAGGAGAGGGAAGATATGGGACTAAAGAAAACTTTGAAGAAGATGAGAGATTACAAAATTGAGAAGAAATTGACAGTCAGTTTCCGAACGGTACTGGCTATGATGTTTGTATCTGTCGTAGTGTGTATTGGAGGTCTTGTTTACGTAAGTACAAGTTTCAGCCAGTTTTATAATTATTATCACACGATTACAACATCTACACTGGATGCAAGAATGTCAGTGCAGGGCGCAGTAAAATCGGTAGCTATCACACTGCTGACGGATGATGAAGCATCGATTGAACGTTTCCAGAATGATGCAGCCACCTATATTGAACGATTAGGTGCGGATTTACAGACCTTACAGAATTTGTATCGAGGCGACCAGACATCCATAAACGAAACGATTGAGGCATTGAAGTCGGCAAAAGAATATCGTGAAAAGGTAAACTCTTGTGTGCTTGCCGGAAATCATGAGGAAGCATTGAATGTTTACATGACAGAATATGGTCCGACCATGACGATTGTCCAGACAAATATGACAGAACTGGATGAGCGGGTGGTAGTGCTTGCTGAGAATGCCTACAAAACGTCAAACATTGTAGATAAAATTGCCATTATTGCGGCAATTGCTATCAGTCTTATCTCCTTATCAGCGACTCTTTTGATTTCAAAAGAACTGATTCAGATGATAAAAGAACCAGTCGAAGAGATTGAAAAGGCAGCACAGGAAATGGCAGCAGGAAGTCTTCATGTACAGTTAGAATATAAGAGTGAAGATGAACTGGGTGTATTGGCAGATTCCATGAGAATGCTTTGTACGAACATTACAACCATCATTGCAGATATGGGTAAATTGTTAGGTGGAATGGCAGAAGGAAATTTCCAGGTGAAATCAGATTGTCTGGATAAGTATGTTGGTGATTATATACCGATTTTCAATTCCATGAAAGCGCTTCGTGACAAGTTAAATGAAACATTGCTGCATATTAATGAAGCAGCAGGAATGGTTGCATCCGGTTCTGTTCAGTTGGCAGAAGGCGCGAGAGTTTTAGCAGAAGGTGCTATGGAACAGGCAGGTGCCGTAGAAGAATTAACAGCAACTGTAGAAGATGTTAACGGTATTGCTGAAAGCAATGCAAAGGATGCAGA
>CAYVUF010000320.1:0-2426 GCA_964454605.1 uncultured Bacteroides sp. | reverse complement strand
CTCTTCGATACCAACGGTCACCCACAGGCATTTTCCCAGACTTTCACTAGCAGACTGATAACAGCCTGCAGAACACACAACTTTCATCCATCACTAGAAACCCGTGCTGTCAAGTACACATCATAGAGCTGCTGCCGCGCCGCCTCATGGCAGCAGTAATACAGCAATCCATTTATCTGCATGTGTTGTAATCCCCTTGCTTTAACCATATGGAATGTCAAATCTAACTGTTTGGATATAAATCCACATAAAGAGCACATGCTGAGTGATAGAAGCGATCTCTTGTCTTTTTACCAAATGGGTCAGGCATTGTAAAAAATCTTTTTTTTCGCCCAATTTCGTAGGACATGGTACATACAATTAAGTTTCTATCAAGAAATAATGCTGGTTCTCCATAATAACACAATAAATACGAATAAAAATCATTTACTTGTTCTTGCGTGTCGAATACACATAATATGTGAAACGGAACATCTCCCTTATAGAATTTTAAGAAAAACAACACTCGCATCCATGCACATAAATCTGTATTTAAAAATTCTACACAAACAAATCCTGAATATATTTCTTCTACCAAATAAGGAAAACAATTCCGAAGGCGAAGCGAATATTCTCCACCTATTGATAATACCGGAGAAAGAACCATATAATCACCAATGTCTTTGTAATATGATAAGAGCGATATAGACAAATCCGATAGCAAATTACATTCTTTAGGCATTAAGTAACGTAAATAGGTAGAAAAAAGACACGTAGGTGTAAAATATAGAGAGAATCCCGAGAGATATGCATATAACTCAGGTAAAGTACGATTTTCTTGAATCCATGTAAAATAAAGGGATATAAATCTGGATAATTTCTTTCTATATAACTGACATTGTTGCTTATTCATATCACGTATTGCATATTCATTACGATGGTAAGAGAGCGCCATGATAAAATCACGCAAAAACTCTTCTGTAATTTCCGGTGATTTTTTTATTATATGTCCATCTCTATATGCACCACACATAGTAAGGAAGTCATATAGATACGGTTCTTCATTAGGAGCCAGTATTTGGATAAGTTCCCTGGCATCCTTCTTTTTAAATTTATCCATTAATTCTAAAATATAATTTACTCCTTTTTTTGAATATAAACCAAATCCCTGCCCAGATGGGGCAGTTACAGAAATATCTTTGTAACGAAAAGAAAAAAGAATACTGTCATTGATATCGTCCATAATTCCAAGAGCATAGTAACGTTTAATTTTCTCGTATAAAATGGGGTCCCTTTCAAATCCTAGATCTTCTTCTACAAAAAAAGTATGCTTTTGTATTGTATTTGTGGAAGGTTTAGGGTTAAAAGTTATAATGCTGTCAACCTGCAGTTCTCCTTTAGAAGAACGATGGAAAGAAGGGCAATTATTATTTAATACTACTTCCCTTTGATAATAGAAAGGAATATGCAGCATTAGCGCATGGAAAAAATTCATGCCGCATGAATAAATATGTGAAACAGCATGTTCTTTTCTCCCATATTTGTACTTTCCTGAAATACAGTCAAAAAAGAAAGAATTAGCTATATCATATCCAGCCTTCGTTATACTGTAATATTGTCTGCTAGTGCCATCAAATGCAGCAAATCTTCCTCGCTTTAAAAAACCTCTTTTCACTAGGTGATTGATAGTATTTGAGATTGCCGATGTGGTGAGATTAAACGTTGTAAATATCTCTTCTAATGTGAAGTAGACTGTATGCGCTCCTATTATAAGTATTGCGCCAGATAAATCTGGTATATTACACCCTAATATTTCATTTAAATAAGAAATAAGCTCTGTTGTTGTTTTTATTTGTATGGCAGCAGGCACATACATATCATTCGTTAAGTATTTTTTCATAACTAAATTAAGTAATCCTCCGAATTTTGTTTTTGACTCTTTTATTTATGTTTCCTATATATCTTATCTATTGATTCATGATTAAATTGTAAGAAATGAAGTCAGCCAAAAGCAATACATTGGCCAGAAATCATACTTCTGCGGTTTGTGCCAACCAACATACATATATATTCTACCAACATACAGCCACTAAACCCCATCATTTTAACTTATCTGAATGGGTTGTAAACCTCTTGCTTCAACTATGGGGAGTGGCAAAAAGAGGGGTAGTTCTTGCTTACGACATGTTAAAAATTCATAAAAAGAAAAGCCTACAAAATTGTAGACTTTAAACTTCCTTTCCTTCAAATTCAATCCAATGTATATCTATCTGCTGCTGGTATACCAACTGTATCTGTAACTAACCATAGTTTATCAAGGTAACCATTCCATGAGCATATACATAACTGTCCATGTTAGGAAACCATTAATCCCTGTAAAAACATAAAAATCCTAATTTGACTTTCACCGGTAAATCCCCAAAATCATAATGTGGCGAAACTTGAGT
>CAYVUF010000319.1:0-2443 GCA_964454605.1 uncultured Bacteroides sp. | reverse complement strand
CCACTACGGGAAATGTGACATCGATTCCGGCAGCAACCAAGAATCTGTCTTCGCCGCCGACAGATACCCAGGTGACTGCAGCCAAAGCAAGTAATGAAACATGGAAACTTAGTTTTAACATGGCAGGTCTTGGTTTGGTTACAGCAGAATCATGTAATGTAGAGTACTATGCGGATGACCAAACAAATGATGACTATGGAATATGGTGGCACTGGAATTATAATAAAACTTATAAGTATGCTACATCACATTACACAAACTCGGGAACTTTAGGAAGTCTGATGAGTGTGCTGAAAAACAATGGAAATCAAAGTCTTTTGCATAAAACAGATGCTACTAATGTGAACAACGGAAATGTTGATACGAAGGGGTATATTGAGTTACACTTTAATTTAACAGCGGCAAATGCGTTTACGGAGGGGTCTGTGAAGAATCAGACAAATGTAGGTAGTTTTTCCTTGAGATTAGAGGTTACATCTTCGGATACAGAGGCTAGCATTTTGAAGAAGGTCAGTGACTCTTTGAACAGTGCCTCTATTGTTGATCTCTATACAACAAGGAGCAGAGATGATTCACATACCTTTTATACAGCATCTGCCAATAATCACAAGATTGATGTGCCAATCTATGAAGGAACGACGGATTTCTGGGTACAGGGAGGAGCAGATTCTGGACAGCACATTGGGATTACATATGATGCTTTTACGTTGAATATGCTTGGAATCAAGAAGACGAATGTGCTGACCACCGATAATTCTGGTGATGCCATTGATGAAATTAAGAAGGCATTGCAGATGGTTAGTGAGCAGCGTTCCGATTTCGGCGCTTACCAGAACCGCTTAGAGCATGCTTATCATGTAAATACGAACACAGAGGAGAATACCCAGTCTGCTGAGTCAGTTATTCGTGATACAGATATAGCAGATATGATGGTAAGTTATTCAAATAACAACATTTTATTGCAGGCAGGCACCAGTATGCTGACACAGGCAAACCAACAGGGTGATTACATTCTGCAGCTTTTACAGTAAGAAAATGAGAAAATGACAGCAGTAAAATATCCTATGCAATCTCTAAATTATTTTTGCTTTTTTCCGATATATATAGCAAAGATTTTATTTTAGGACGATTTTTAATGAGCAACCAATAATGTATTATCACACGGAGGTGATTCACAATGGCAATTGAACCAGTAAGCAGTGCAATGACATTTCAGGCTCAGGCAGCAGTTAAGCCCCAGCCGGTACAGACAACAGCAACAGCGAACATGGAAGTTCCTGTGGATGGACAGACAGTTAACGTAGACACTACTACGGCGGCTATTGCAAAGACACAGGCAGAGGAAAAAAGTAATAATAGTGAAAATGGTAAGGATAATGGTAATAAGGAAAGTAGCAATAATGCAAAACAGCAGGCAGCCATTCCGCAGACTGTTACAGACCCTTTAAGAAAAGCGATTGCGGAAATGAATCGTAAAATCAATAACAGCAATGAGGAAGCTGTGTTTGGCATTCATGAAGAAACAAACCGCATTACCATTAAAATTCTCGATAAAGACACGAAGGAAGTTATTAAGGAGTTTCCACCAGAAAAAACCCTGGATATGATTGCAAAATTATGGGAAGTAGCAGGTATTCTGGTAGACGAGAAGAGATAATCAGGAGGTACATAGATTATGGCAATCAGAATCACCGGTATGTATTCCGGTCTTGATACAGAAAGCATCATTTCTGAATTGGCTTCTGCACAGAGTGCTAAGAAAAATTCATTGGTAAAAGCACAGACTAAGTTAAGCTGGAAACAGGATGCATGGAAAGCGTTAAATACTAAAATTTACAGTTTATACAGCAATACACTCAGTAACTTGCGATTTGAAGGTTCTTATCAGAAGAAAGCAACCAAGGTTTCTAATGAGAAGGCGGTTAGTGTCATTACAAGCAATGATTCTGTAAACGGTGTTCAGTCCATGAAAATTACGCAGTTAGCTAAGGCTGGTTATCTGACAGGTGCTGAAATCACTGCAGAAGATGGTTCTGCTTGTAAGAAAACTACTACAATGGGTGATTTAGGACTTACCGGAGAGGGAAGTTTTACGGTAACTGTTGGTAGTAAATCAACCGAGATTAAAATAGATGCAGATACCACGATTTCACAGGTAGTAAGTAAACTGCAGTCAGCAGGTGTTAATGCGAACTTTGATGAGAAGAATCATCGTTTCTTTGTAAGTTCTAAAGATACCGGGGCAGATAAGAACTTTGTGTTATCCGGCAGTAATGCGAATGGTATGGAAGCATTGTCGAAGCTGGGACTTCTGACAGAGGCAGATTTACAAAGTGATGAATATAAGACATGGGCAAGTTATGCAACAGATGTAGATGCCTATAATGCACGAATCGACTCTGAACTGGCAAAGCGTGCTGCTTCTTATAAGAAACAGAATGAT
>CAYVUF010000318.1:0-2451 GCA_964454605.1 uncultured Bacteroides sp. | reverse complement strand
CAACTAAAGATGTAGACTTTTTTATATATCATTCCAAGACGTTCTGTGTTACAATAGGAAGAAATAGGCAAAAAAATAGACTTGATATCCATCCGACCAAAGATTCTATCAAGTCCAAAGCGATTGCTTTGCATAAAAATATTATCATACAGTTATTGAAAATACAACTGTTTTATTAAATTTACCCATTTTTATGAAGCACCTGCATTTGCCGGATACAGGAGGCAATCATATATCACAAATGACGTATCATTTTTCAGTCTACGAGATACGCTCGTCTTAAAAGAATCCGAACTAATCACACGAAAATTCATTGTTCTAAAGGATGAATATGGGGATATCTGTGCCTTTACAGATTTTCATAGGTATATTCGTTCTGCAAAAAGACAATATGCCCGAAGGGGTACTGACGATGGGAACAGCAGGCATTACTACGTTGTAAAGCTGCTCAATTACGTTTTCTTTGACAAATACAATATCAAAAAACTAAATGACATCTGTCAATTTTATTTGCAGCAAAGGTCATCGTTTTTCACGTTCATTAAAAATATTTGCACAAAATCAATATTGTCCAATATGCGGAATGGATACAGTTGCCAAACATCCGCATATGGTAAAGCAGTGGCATTTCAAGAAAAATACTGCTTATGATATAAATCTGACACCTGCTGGCTCAAAAGATACAGTTTGGTGGAGGTGCAAAAAGTGTGGATATGAATGGCAAGCGCAGATAAAATCTCGCAAACAAAGTGCCGGTCATTGTCCATGTTGTGAAGAGCGTGTAGTTGTTGTTAAAGGTATCACAGACTTATTTACGATGGTTCCAGATATCAAAGAATACTATGATTTTGAGGCGAACAATGATATTAATCCAGAAGAACTCTCAGTCACATCACATACACAGGTAAATTGGAAATGTGATAAATGCGGGTATAAATGGCGTACGGGAGTAGATACAAGAATAATTGCTGAAGATGGAAAGTATAAAGCTAGAGCATGTCCATCGTGTATTGGTCAAGCGCGAATAAAATCATATGGGGAGGAATATCCTGATTTAGCTGATCGTTTTGAAGAAGAGCTTAATGGATGTTCTCTTTACGATATAACAAACAGCAAATTCTTGAACCAAAACTACTATTGGAATTGTGATACATGTAATGAGGTGTTCGAATCGGCACTATCTTCAATGATAAGAGCTAGAACGTCAAAATTCAAAGGTTGCATTTATTGCGCAGGTAAAAAGGTAATAAGAGAAAATAGTTTTGCAGCACTACATCCAGAGATAATGGATGAATATGATCCTGAAAATAGTATAGATCCATATTCTGTAACAGAGAAAAGTAATAGAGATGCAAAATGGATATGTAGAAATAATCCTAACCACAAATGGGTGGCAAAATTTATTGCAAGAACCAATGGGCAGGGTGGTTGTAACATTTGCCGTGGCTATAATTATGGGTTAATGTTCTATGAGGAACATAGTGATTTTGAACAGTATTATGATACTGAGAATAATGAACGTCCTTTCAACAGCTATTCAAACAGTTCTAACGAATACGAATGGTGGAAGTGCAATAAAAATCATTTATTCAAATGGTCTATTATGAATTTTTCAAGGGGCGGCATTTTCAAAAGTCCAATCTGCACTAATAAGCAGCTTTTAGTTGGTGAAAATGACTTAAAATCTCGGTATCCAGATTTGGCGCAGGAATTCGATTCTGAAAAGAATAATATTCTCCCGGAGGAGATATTGTATACGAATACTGACGATTCAATCTGGTGGTTATGCAAGGAAGGCCATTCTTTCCAACGTTCTATCTGGTATCGCGTGCATAATGTAAGAGAATGCCCGATTTGTAACAGAACGATTGTCGTCAAAGGGATTAATGATTTCGAATCAACATACCCAGACATTGCAAACATCTGGGATTATGAGGCAAATGAAAGAACTCCGGATACTATATCTGATAGAAATAATGACAAGTATTCGTTTAAATGTCAAAAAGGGCATCGATATAAAACGTTCCTTCGTTCTGCAATATGCAATGATTTTCAGTGTCTTGTGTGCAATTTTAAGCTTATTCAACCGGGAATCAACAGTTTGGTTGATACAGATAGTGAATTGGCAAGAGAATGGAGTAGTAAAAACGAAAAGAAACCTACTGAATATTTAAGAAATTCCTCCTACGCAGTATTATGGACGTGTCCAACGTGTCAGGGAAACTATCTGTATTCAATCAGAGATAGGGAAGTTGGGGATAATGATTGTCCATATTGCCAAAACCGGAAACCGTTAGCAGGGTATAACACTCTGAAAGAAAAATGCAAAAAGCTAATGGAAGAGTGGAATTATAGAAGTAATTACCTTATTGTAAATCCAGACACTATATTACCTACATATCCAGAGGAAGTTTGGTGGACCTGTAGTTGTGGCAAAAATTATAAAATGAG
>CAYVUF010000317.1:0-2462 GCA_964454605.1 uncultured Bacteroides sp. | reverse complement strand
ATTATCCACCACACCTTCCAGAATCATCTCCGTAATCCTGACATGGGCTTTCATCACCCGCATTTCTTCATCCGACAATCTTCCGGTAGATTCTAAAATATTGAGTGGGATGGCTATCTTACCTAAATCATGAAGCAATGCGCCATAATACAAATCTCTCAAGTCTTTGCCGCCAAGCCGCATCAGTCTGCCAAGCTGCTGTGCAAAATTGACGGTCGCCAGTGTATGTACGACGGTATGCTCACTTCTGAAATCAATCGTATAAACAAGCATCTCCAAGAAACCACGTTTATACTGTTCATTAAAAGCACGTTTTGCTAAAAGTTCTGCCAGTTCCTCTTTGTATTTACCATTTACCAGATTCGCTGTAATACCATATCTTACTTCTGCTTTATGGAACAAATCCAGAGCTGCACCAGAAAATTTAATATCGCGGTAACGGACAAAAAAATCTTTCTCCAGATTTTCTTCCTTCAGATGCAAAAAAGTATCCATCTTATCTGCCAGATTCAAACATTCTATAATATGCAGATATTTACTCTGAATCATGCTGTAACGATTGTAATCCAGATGATGATAAAGTACGATTTCTGCCTTATCTCCCATCGGTGATAAATACTTCAGAAAAAGAAATCCATAAATGGAATGGGACCAAAGATTCTTCGTTTCAAAATCCGTTACATTTTTAACGCTTTCCTCTTTGTACAAACCAATGTCATGCAGAATACCAAGCATCGTATAATCCACCAGTTCCTGCTCTGCATACTGCTGTTCATATTCCAGCATTTTATACAAAATATAGCCGGTAATTTCTCCATGATTCATTATCTTATTATTGATAATTCCCAGTGTTTTTCTAATGATATCGTTAACATCTTTACTACTGATAACGCTCATCCTGCCGATTCCCTTCCTTGCAATTTCTTTTTTCAATCCCTTCCTCTCTATTATAATCTATCCTGTCGTTTTTTGCATCATTATTTTTCGTTTATCATGCTTTCCTCTGCCACGCTATCTGCCATCTGTATTTCAGCGGTCTGTGTATCTCCATCCTGGTCCGACATATTCATCACATCACTGTCATCCTCCAGTTCATTCTTCATCTGCTGTACCTTTGCATCCTGTGCGATTGCACGCATAATCAGATTCACATCTTCTGGTGAAAACATCGAAATTGCTTTTGCCAAATCCCCTAAATTGTCCCGATTTACTATCAGACAGCCACCTTCTGATAAAGGAATCGTCAGACAGTTTCCCTTATCTGCTACATTGCCCAGGCAAATTGCTTTATGTTCCTCATCACAGACAAAAATTACACCCTTATAATCAATGATACCGTCTTTTGCCAGATGATAATAAGGCACCCCATTTTCTGCCGCAATACGGTCTTCTAACAGGGAATTTATCTTTTCTTCTGTGGTACGTTCCAACTGACTCCAATCCTGCTTTTTGCCGATAAACTCCATAAGATTCTCTGCGCCCATACAGCCTTTTTCTTCTCCTGCCTGCATCAGCAGCCTGCGGTAAGAATCTCCTGTCTTGGCAAAACCGTCCAGTCCCTGTTTGTCCCCATGACTGCAAAGTGCAAACATTTCTAACTGAGTTGCAGCAGTAATCTCTACCTGATTCACTGCAACTTTCACCCGGACTTCCTGTACTGCCCCATTTTCCTCTAATAAGTTTGCTTTCACTTCAATAATAGGATTCTCTCTGCTGGAATCTTCTGCATAAGAGGCTGTTACGGAGTACATCTGGCTTCCATCTCCCAAGATGCTAAGTCCCAGAATCCCCGACTCCAAATTTCCTTCCAACTGGCGGATTTGCAGCCTTCCAGACTGCGGTATATTCAGAATCTGTGAAACATCTTTCTGCCCTTTTAGCACATTGTTGTTCAGGTCTTCGCAGCTTTTAGTGGTTTCCTGGTAGCCAACCATATCACCGGCGCGAAACTGTTCTTCACGATAACTTCTAAGTGCTTGATAATATGCGCGATATGTTTCCTGTCCTAATCCTGTAATTGCCATGTCCTTTTCCCCCTATTGCTCTGTACATAATGTATGAATCAGTGCTTCCATTTCTTCTGCTTCTGTTTTTACTTCCGTCTGTGCCATCTCTGCCTGTTGAAGTTCTCCCTCAGTCTCCTCCTGAAGCTGTTCTTTTTCCTTCTCCTGTTCCTTCCTCTGTTCTATCCATTCCCGGATTTCCTCACGGATATCCTCTAACTGTCCGTCCACACCTTCCAGTAATTTTTCCCACTCCTGCACCGAATACTCTTCAGAACCGATTAGATACTTAGGCGGTCCGTTTTCGATTCTGTCCTGAATAAAAGCGTAAAACTCTGCCAGTGCTTCTTCTACGGTCATATCCATGATATCTTTCTTGTCTGTTTCTTCCGCAGTACCGCTAACCTCATCAGGAAGCATCTCTCCCGGCTTAATTTCATGAAATACATTATCTCCCAT
>CAYVUF010000316.1:0-2487 GCA_964454605.1 uncultured Bacteroides sp. | reverse complement strand
TTCCCTGAAGGGTATGGCAGGAACAATGGGTTATAAGAGAATGCAGGCACTCACTCATGATATGGAAAATGTATTTTCAGAAGTACGTAACGGAAATATTACTGTGAAAGCCGGCATGATTGATACATTATTCCAGTGCCTGGATGCGTTGGAAGAATATAATACAAACATCAGAGAAAGTGCTGATGAAGGCACCAATGACAATGAACCGTTGATTAAACAGCTCAATGATATTTTACGAGGCGGTACTGGCGAAACTGCAAAAGCAGAAGCTGATGCAGCAGCAACAGACAAGGTAGAAACTGCTGCACAGGAGTCTGACAGCAGCAATAAGAAATGGCTGGATATCAAACTAGACAGCTCTGAGATTACGGTACTGAAAGAAGCGAAAAAACAGGGTAAGAAGATTTATGGACTGACTGTTAAAGTACAGGATTCCTGTATTCTAAAAGCAGCAAGAGCCTTTCTGGTATTCAAAGCGGTGGAAGAAACAAGTGAAATTATTGTTTCCAGTCCTTCTGCACAGGATATTGAAGATGAAAAATTTGATTTGGATTTCAGCCTGATTCTGGTTTCTGACAGTACACTTGATACCATTATCAAGGCAGCCAAAGATGTGTCTGAAATCGAAGAAGTTACTGGTGATGTATTTGACATCAGCAAGATAGCAACGGAACACAAAGAAGAGCATGTAGAAGAGCACGCAGAAGTGAAAGAAAACGTGAAAGAAGAAATGAAGGCAGATGCAACAATGGTGCAGGCAACACAGGCAGCTCCAGCGCAGAATACTGCTCCAACACAGACAACAGCAAACAAGAATGACAAGAAGCCAGCATCTGGCAAACCTGTTGTTAACAGAACTGTCAGAGTTGATATTGAGAAACTGGATACCTTGATGAACCTGGTCAGTGAGCTGATTATTGCAAAGAACTCTCTGGTGGCAGCATCTTCCACAGAAAACAATGCAAATTCAGAGGTACTGGAACAGGTTGAATATCTGGAAAGCGTAACAACATCCCTGCATGAATCCGTTATGAAGGTTCGAATGGTGCCAATCGAGAGCGTTGTAACGAAGTTCCCACGTATGATTCGTGACTTGTCCAAGAAACTGGATAAGAAAATGGAACTGTATATGTCTGGTGAGGAAACTGAACTTGATCGTACCGTAGTAGATGAGATTGGTGACCCGTTGATGCATTTGCTGCGTAACTCTGCTGACCATGGTCTTGAATCTGCGGAAGTACGTAAGGAAAGAGGTAAGCCAGCAGTTGGTTCTATTTTCCTGGATGCATATCAGGATGGCAACAACGTTGTAATTGAAGTAAGAGATGATGGTAACGGTATTGATACAGTAGCTGTTAAGAACAAAGCCATTGAGCGTGGTGTCATTACACCAGAGCAGGCTGAAAACATGAATGAGAAAGAAATCATTGATTTGTTATTCCATGCAGGCTTCTCCACAGCAAAACAGGTATCTGATGTATCGGGAAGAGGCGTTGGTCTGGATGTTGTAAAATCTAAGATTGAAGCATTAAGTGGTGAAGTTGAAGTGAAGAGTAAACTGGGCGTAGGCAGTACCTGGATTATCAGACTTCCACTTACACTTGCGATTATTCAGGCTCTTATGGTTGATATCGGAAACGAGAAATATGCAATTTCTCTTGGTTCTATCCAGACAATTGAAGATGTTTCTGTGGAAGATGTGAAACTGGTACAGAACAAAGAAGTGATTAACTTAAGAGGTATGGTTATTCCATTGATTAGACTGAATGAAATTCTGGATATCCCAAGCAAGAAAGATTCTCAGGATAATCTGATTGTTGTTATTGTCAAGAAAGGTGATAAACTTGCAGGTCTTGTTGTCGATGAACTGATTGGACAGCAGGAAATCGTTATCAAGTCTATGGGCAAATACATCAATAAGTGCAAGGTTATCAGTGGTGCAACAATTCTTGGTGATGGTGATGTTGCATTGATTCTGGATGCAAATGCAGTGGTTTAAGCAGAGGGAGGAACAGTGGAATGGAAGAATTAAGAGTAGCCGATGAAACAATTCAGTTCATTGTAATTAAACTTGGCGATGAACAGTATGGTATTGATATTAAATACATAGATAATATTGTAAGAATGCAGCATATTACCAGAGTACCGAAGGTGGCTTCTTATTTGAAGGGAGTTATCAACCTGCGTGGTGAAGTTGTTCCTGTTATGAGTATTCGTATCAAAATGGGGTTGCCAGAAGATGAGATTACAAAATCCAGCCGCATCATCATTCTGAAGATGGAACAGCAGGGAACCATTGGTGTTATTGTTGATGAAGTAAAAGAGGTTGTTACTCTGGAAGCAGCACAGATTGAGAAAGTAGCTTATGATTCCAAAGATGAAAAAGATAACTTTATTTCGGGAATCGGTAAGTATGAAGGTGGATTGATTTCCTTGTTGGATTTGAATCTTGTTGTGCCTGAAAATGCTTAGGAGGTTATCACG
>CAYVUF010000315.1:0-2492 GCA_964454605.1 uncultured Bacteroides sp. | reverse complement strand
CAGGGGTATATCTCATTTGATGAACAAATTACTAAATGTCTTGACCTGTTTCAAGAACATCCTGAAATAGTTGATTCACTACAACATCGTTATCCTTATATCATGGTTGATGAATATCAAGATATTGATTCCAATCAAGCATCTTTTATCTATCAGATTGCTGGACATGGCAATATAGTCGCTGTTGGCGATGATGATCAATCCATTTATGGATTTCGGGGTGGCTCAAACAGATTCATGTTGGAATTTACTAGACATTTTAAAGAAGCTGAAACAATTGTTTTATCAGATAATTTTCGTTCATCAAAATCTATTGTTGAAACTGCACAAAAAGTAATTGACCAAAATTCTGCTCGAATCCCGAAGAAGTTGCATGCAGTCAAAACTGATGGAATTTCTCCATATGTATTAAGTGGTGAATCGACGGAACTAAATTTACTTGTTTCGCAATTAGTAGCAAAGCAAGGTTATAAATATGGTGATATCGCCATATTAGCATCCAAAAACATTACTCTTGAAGAATATAGTAGTTCTGCTGAGTTTCCACATGTATTAGAAAAAACATATCTCATTGATGATATGTTTTTTACGATAATTAGATGTACTCTGGAACTTATTATAAAAGGAGTAACCGATAAATCTTTTGTTTCACTGGCTTATGCTTTGCATATACCTCTAACACCAGTTGTAGGACGTAATCAATATGAAGCAGCCTGTGAATTATATGGAGATGTTCTTTCAGGAGTATATGTAGAAAATAATCCAGATATACCAATTACAAAATTATTGCATATGCTTTGGTTTGCTAAGAAAATATCCACACAAGAAATGTCCATATCTTTTGTGGAATCAATGGCTGAATTTCTTGATATGACTGATGTTTTATCTTACGAACATTTGATTAAGTTAGCATCCCATAAACGTTTATCAGAATTTTTTGAAACATTAGATTATATGGTAGAATTTTCAGATGACACTCGTTTAGAATCTTTTCACGAAAATTCTACTATTTTTATAACAAGTCATGATTCTAAAGGGAAAGAATTTCCCGTAGTGATTCTTTTAGATGATTTTCTTATGGAATCGGAAGAAGATACTAGGTTGTACTATGTGGCACTAACCAGAGCCATGGATCAACTTTTCGTTCTTAAAAAACCAGGTCATACAACTCTATTAGATGTTATATCTTAGAAGGGAGATTTTGAACATGTTAAAAGTATTATATGGTAACGAGCCTTTTCGTATTGAGCAATGTAAAAAAAGTGTACAGAAAAATCTTGCAAATCCAGAGTTCAATTGTTCGATTCTATATGGTTCTTATGACAGCAGTGTAGATGATCTTGTAAATACTGTACCTTTTCTTTCTGACAAAAGAGTAGTTATATTAACAGTTAATACGCTTAAGGAACTTGATAATGAACTATTTTTGCACTTATTAAATAATCCTTTATCAACTACAATCTGTTTGATTATTGTACGAACCTTTGATAATAGACTCAAACTTGCGAAGCTTCTTAAAGCGAACGGCTTATTGTATCCATGTGATAAATACAACGAGTCTGAATTACAAAGTGTAATTGTATCATCTTGTGCTCAACAAGGCGCTCGTATTACACTTGATGCTATAAGTTCTCTTATAAAGCGAACGGCATATCTTGATTTTACAGAAATAACATTTCTAGATGTGAATGACTGGATTACAAAGTTAGCATCTGTTACAAAAGAAATTACGCTTTCTGTTATTGAAGAAAACGTTCCGCAAAAAGAGCAACCAAATGCATTTTTGTTGGCTACTTTAATTAAAGATAAGCAATACAAAAAACTGCAGCATGAAATTAATCTTTTTACGGATACATCTGGTGATGAAATAATAAATTCATTATCAGCATTGTTATGGCAATATCGCATAAGCTATAAAGCGAAAATGTTTCCATTAAAAGAAATTGGTGTACGTTCTACCATACTTGATACTCTGTCAGAACAAACTCTCGTTCGTGGTATAGCTATTCTAAATAGTGTTATAGCAAAAATAAAACAAGGAACTATTCCAACACAAATAGCTTTAAAGTATGCGATATCATTTTTAATCGAAGATGGTATGATATAACATATGATCTTCGATTAACTATATCTATCAAATAAAAAAAGGAAGGATATCTAATAAATGACGAATG
This sequence comes from uncultured Bacteroides sp., assembly GCA_964454605.1. GTDB lineage: Bacteria > Bacillota > Clostridia > Lachnospirales > Lachnospiraceae > UBA3282. The sequence continues at coordinate 318 of CAYVUF010000315.1, read as the reverse complement.
CAGATAAAATTAGGCAAATGAGCGATAAGGAAATGGCAGCGTTTTTACCTGTTATCAATGACCTTATGTGTGAGCCTACGGATAAGTGTATGAAAATGGTATTTAATCGTGGCGAATGCGGAAAAACAAGAGAATGTGCTTTAAAATGGCTACAATCAGAAAACTTGAAAAACGGTTACGCAGAGAACAAAGATGTTTCTCTCGTAAATATGAAAATTTAGAAAGGAGAGTCCACTCAAACAGTAAGTAATGTTCGTGAGAACTTACATTATCTCGATGTGAGTATATTTACACACATTTTGAGTGGCAGGAAACGTG
>CAYVUF010000314.1:0-2493 GCA_964454605.1 uncultured Bacteroides sp. | reverse complement strand
TTACAAACAAAAAGTGCCGTATTTATGCGGCTTGTGGCGTTTCGCAAACGCCTAAGAAATAGATAAAACAAAAGAGGAAAGTATTATAAAAGTATTGCATATAATACAAAGGTTTACACAAGATAAAGTAGTAGTAAAGGAACAATTGATGGCAGAGTATGCCATGTCTGAGGACGAAGCCTTGAAAAAGATAGAGCAGTATTGGTAAGTTTTGGAACTAGGTTTTGGATAAAAGTTAATAGATTTTAGAAGAAAATCCTGATATAAGGTATGAAATTGTGAGAACAAGATAGTACTTTGTGTTGGGATTTTTTGTGATATTAGAATGGAAAAGGATGCTTGGCGAAAAGCAGAACCAAGATAAAAGGAGAGGCAATGCATATAAAAATTAGTGATACAAATATATACCAAATAATAGTTGGCACGTTGCTGAGTGTTTCAATGCTCCTATTATCAGATAAAGAACTGGCAGGTTTTCCACTGTATAACCTGATGCTTTTTATGATTGTATTATGTTGGATGGCAATGAAAATTACTTCCCACTTTAAGAATAGACAAAGGGCTTGGCAGATACGATATATCAGCGATTTGTTTGCAATGGCAATTGTCGTATTGGAATTGCTAGCCATTATTGTAAAACTTTTTCAAGACCCAGATATGGGAGATATAGAGATTGCCAATCATGTGATAATTATCTCCATAGTATTTCTTTTTATACTGTTATCAGAGAAGTACATGTTTTGGAAGCTTTGGTTTGATTTGCTATTATACAGCGGCTTACTTGTTATCGGTATGTTTTTATTGTCTTATTTTACAGATATCCAGAACCTAGAATGGATAGCGGCAGTGACTGTTAGTTCGGGTAAAATGGCATCTTATCTTATGTTGGTTGGGATGTTATGCGTTTATCAATATTGTACTTGCAAGGATAAAATGCGTTCCTGGTTTTATCTGATGACAGCAGCAATAGATTTTCTGGCTCTCATTTTGAATCATAATACGATTAGCTTCTGGTTAATGATGCTCTATTTTTTGGCAGTTCCAGTTATGTTTCGTGCCAGAGCGAGTCTGATAAAAAAGGATATGCAGTTATTTGGTATGTTCTGTTTTATGCTGAGTAATATGTGCCTTCTGACTAATTATAGTGGTATTATTCGCAAGGAGGTAAGTTTTTCTTTAGAATGTAGTGTTTATCTGGATTTGTTGCTTGCAATAGGTGCAGTTGTTTTCTTCCACTATTGGGATAGAATCCCGGAAGGTGTAGATTTGGAATGCCTGGTGATGAGAAAATTACGAAAGACGTATCAATTTTTATTGAAACTGGTTGGTGTTATTTTTATGGGAGTGTTGTTGTGTGGTAGCAGATGGGATAATTTAACAGAGATAGCAGGAGGTAGTGTTGTCCAGGGGTTTGCGGGATTGACAGTGAAAACTCTGCATCAGGAAGAGAGTGGTTTTTACTGTTGTTTTTCAAAACTTGGTATGTTGGGAGGTATTGCAGCTATATTTGTGACTGTATGGTTGTTTCAGAAAATGTGGCGTAATTATCATTTAGACAAGCCATTCACCAGTCTTATGATACTAATTTCTACTATTTTCATGGTACAGTTGTTGTTTTGGAGTCCAAGCATACAGACATATGTGGTGTATTTTGTACTGTTAGTGGGTGCCGCTTTTTATAAGGAAAAAAGAGAGCACATTAGTAGTGTTAAAATAAATGCGAAAAGTGAGATGGAGGAGTAGCAGGAATGAAAAAGAATGATTGGACAAGTAACACACGAAAGAAAAAGATGTTGGTACTAAGAGCGTGTATGGCTATTTGTATCGCGTTTTTTGCAGCACAGATGAAACCTGAGTGCGTACATGCGGCAGAAGCAGAAGGGGTGACAGAAGACGTACAGGAGAGTGATAACGATATAAACACTGCAACACAATTACAGCAAATTATGGTTACAGCGAGAAAAGTGGAAATGAAGGCAGAACCGGATTACAATTCAGAAACTTTGATGACATATGAAAAGGGGGCATCTGTATTTGTCGTTGATGTAATGAATGACGACTGGGTTTATGCAAGATATCAGGATACAATGGGGTATATAGATAAGACAGCGTTGTTGATGCAGACAATGGATGTGGACGGGATTGATGCTGAAATGGCAGTTGAAGCGGAAGAAACAAAATTTGTTTTGGAAGAAGTAGAGCGCTATCAAATGGAAGCAAGACGTTCTAAAATATGGGGAACGGTTATTGTGATTTTGATACTTGGTATTTTTGCAATGGGAATCATTTCTGGTATTCGTGCTAAGAAAAGGGAAGAAACAGAACAGGATACAGAAGAGGCTTCTCTTGAAGAAAAGACTACTAAGAAGACGTTAAGCAGTGAGGAAACATTGAAGAAGGACATACTTGATATTGAAGATTTGGATTTGTAAAACTTTGCTTAAATGAAAAAGTAACTGCTAGGACATATTGACACTATATTTTTAAAACCTT
>CAYVUF010000313.1:0-2503 GCA_964454605.1 uncultured Bacteroides sp. | reverse complement strand
TTTTTTGGCAAACAATTTAGACAAAAAATAGGAAGGTAGGTAAAAATGATATTAGGATTATAGAACTGATAAATAATGCCAAGATTTCGACGACGGAAAATGGCAAGTTCGTCTTCTGACATCTGCGAGATATCTTTTCCATCAATCAGTACGGAGCCGCTTGTAGGATAGTCAATTCCCCCAATCAGATTCATTAATGTTGATTTTCCAGAGCCAGAAGAAACTATAATTGTTACAAATTCACCTTTTTCAACGGAAAAGGAAACCTGGTTCAAGGCCATGACTTCTGATTCGTCTTCGCCATATTTTTTGGTTAAGTTTTTTACTTCTAAAACAGCCATTTGATTGCCTCCTGTTCGTTTTCTATTCACTATACTAACAATTTAAAATGACTGTTTGGTGACAATGCGAAAAATATATGTGACAATTTTGTCACTTAAACAGCTTGACTGTCATAATCATCATAGAGGTAAGAGGTGTTTTGAGCTGATGGGAAATATTTGCCATATAGTCTGCAAGAATATCTCTTTCTGCTTCGATATTTTTAAGCTGCTCCTGTTGGGTGTGCATGAGAGAATAGATATCATTTTTCAGAATACTGAAAGCCCCTTCCTGATTGTCCCAGATATCAGTTTCTGCACCAGAATCATAGCCTTTTATAAAGGCAGAGAGTTGTTCGATTTCTTTTTTTCTAATCCACACGATAACCTATCCCCCTAACCGTTTCTATGTTTATGGCATCCCCAAGTTTTTCACGCAGACGTTTCACATAAACGGTAAGCGTATTGTCTTCTACAAAGTTTCCATCCATATCCCAAATTTTATCTAAAATCTGGGAACGGGATAACAAAATGCCCTTATTTGTTGCAAAAATGAGTAAAAGCCGGTATTCCAGTGCAGTAAGTTCAATTGCAGTTCCGTTTGCCAAAATTTTTCCGGATTCCACATCAATCTGTACGTTACCGGTTTGAATGATATTTGTGCCCTTTTCTTTTGGATTCTGGTTGAGCAGGGCACGACGTACCCTTGCCAGAAGTTCCCGGATTCGAAAGGGTTTTACAATATAATCGGCAGCACCATCATCCAAAGCCTTAACAATAACATATTCGTTGTCTATTACGGTCAGAAAAATGATTGCGGCAGCAGTATTTTTTAGTCTATTTCGGATGTCTATGCCAGTACCATCTGGAAGCTGCATATCTAAAATGGCGAGGTCAAAAGTTTCCTGCTGTATCAGACTGATGGCATCGGCTACGTTTCCAACATGACTTGTTTCGTGTCCTTCCATTTCCAAAGCATATTTGATTCCAGATGCAATCATTGCATCATCTTCTACGAAAAGAATTTTTGCCATAGGTGCTCCTTTCTTTGCCGCGTATTGCTTCCTATCTCTTGTATTATTCTAGTGGACGATAGAGAGGGTTTACCATAGTAAAATATTAAATAAGTATAAAAAATAGCACTCGGTATTGACGAGTGCTAATCTGCGTGCTATAACATATTTTCGAAGGGAGCAGATATGGCGACACAAGAAGAAATAGAATTGTTATTAAACAAGTTAAAAAAATCACCACCTTCTGATGGGTGCAAAGATATTGATAAGAGTGCGGCAGGAGTTTGTGCTGTCCTTCGGTACCTCTATGAAACGGATGAAACAGTGACTGCTGGTAAAATCAGTGAGAAAATGGGAATCAGTACAGCGAGAGTGGCAGTAATTCTGAAAAAAATGGTTGCAAAAGGACTGATTGAAAAGGAAAATGATGCCTCGGATGGTCGTGTGGTTGTAGTTCGGCTTACAGAGTATGGCAGAGAGCGCGCAAAAAAAATTAAAGAGAATATATATAATCAGGTGGCAGTTATGATTGATACAATTGGTATGGAACGGATGTTGGAATTTGCTGAGATTTCAAAGGAAATCCATTCCTTGATGCAAAAGCCGCTATTTGATTTGTAAGAAGGAACAGATACTAAATCTGTTTTTTTTAAATAAATATCTAACGTGGTTAGAAAAATAAAAAGGAGTGATGACAATGTTAAAATTATTGAAAAAATTAACAGGTCGTGATTGGGGTTATGTACTAGTATGTATTGCCTTTATCGTGGCCCAGGTATGGTTGGATATGACGATGCCAGAGTATATTAGCAAGATTACTGTGCTGGTAGAAACACCGGGCAGTGCTATGTCAGAGGTCTGGAAGGCGGGCGGCATGATGTTACTTTGCGCTTTGGGAAGCCTTGTGGCATCAGTTATTACTGCGGTTTTTTCCTCTAGAATAGGTAGTAATCTGTCATATGCACTTCGTGCCAGTATGTTTAAAAAGATACAGACATTTTCTATGGAAGAAATTGGAAGATTTTCGACTGCCAGTCTGATTACCCGTTCTACAAATGATATTCAGCAGGTGCTTATGTTCATTGTTATGGGACTTCAGATGCTGATTAAAGCACCGATTACTGCAGTTTGGGCAATTTATAAGATTTCGGATAAAGAGTGGCAATGGAC
>CAYVUF010000312.1:718-2509 GCA_964454605.1 uncultured Bacteroides sp. | reverse complement strand
TAGTGCTTCAGATATAGAAGAAAGATTAAAGGGAATTTGAGGTGTTCTGTAAAAATGCATGAAGAAAAGTAAGGCGCAAGCTATAATTTAATAGTTGGCAACAGTAAATCAGTAAGAAAAAAACATATTTGGATTTGAAATTGGATGAACGAAGGAACCACCGTATGCATGGTGGTGTGAGAGGTCGGCTAATCAATTAATGATTAGCCGACCTCTCGATTTTTTTTGAAATTATTCTGTTGTAAAATTATCAAAATATCCCTGAATCAGAATGATAGGAGTACCCTTATCACCAGAACCAGAGGTTAAGTCACACAAAGAACCAATTAAGTCAGTTAACTGACGTGGAGTTGTACCCTGGGATGCCATATTGCCTACAAGGTTGCCATCCTTGGTTTTGATACTGTTGGAAATTGCTTCTTTCAATGCAGCACCGCTTAAGTTAGCAAAATCATTGTCTGCAAGGTATTTCAGTTTCAGTTCGTTTGGAGTACCAATAAGACCATCGGTAAAAGCAGGGGAAACGACTGGGTCAGCCAGTTCCCAGATTTTGCCCTGAGGGTCTTTGAATGCGCCATCGCCATATACCATTACTTCTACGTGTTTTCCTGTTTTTTCAAGGATAGAAGACTGAATAGCAAGAACCAGGTCTTTGCATTCATTCGGGAATAATTTGATTTTGTCTTCTGTGGACTTATTAGAGCCGAGCAGACCATATTTTGTATTGTAACCGCTGCCATTTACAGGAGCATTGAGAATATCGTCCAGACCACATACAACTTTTGCACCAGCTTCTTTTAAGATGCGTTTGGTGCGGGCTCTTGTATGAATGTCACAGTTGATGATGCAGTCAGTGTAGTTTAAAATGGTTTTTGCCTGATTCGCAAAGACAACTTCAACTTCGGCACCAGCTTCTTTTATAATATTGGAATAGTATTCAACGTAATCAACACCGGTAAATTCATGTTTGTTTTCACCGAATAATTCGCGGTATTTTTCCAGAGTTAAAACATCGGAATATGGATTGATGCCGGCAGCATCTAACTGGTCATAAGTGATTAACGCATTGCCAACCTCATCACTTGGATAGCTTAACATCAGGACAACTTTCTTGCAGCCCATTGCAATACCCTTCAAATTGATGGCAAAACGGTTACGGGAGAGGATTGGGAAAATAACACCAACGGTTTCTCCGCCTAACTTTGCTTTTACGTCAGCAGCAATATCCTGAACAGATGCGTAATTACCCTGTGCACGAGCCACGATGGATTCTGTTAATGCAATTACATCTCTGTCACGTAAGGAAAAACCTTCGCTTTCGGCAGCCGCTAGAACGCTCTCGACTGTAATATCTACCAGATTGTCACCTTCGCGGATAATAGGACCGCGAATACCTCTTGAAATAGTACCTACTCTTCTTTCCATTTTTATACCTCGTTAGTTTTCTTTTTATGGCGAACATTCTTATCATGTTGTTGCACCATTACTGTTATAACCATACATTATTATACAGGGAATAAGTCAAATGCACAATAGCAGAGGGGATGAAATTATTTCTGAAAAAAATTCTGAAATGGAAATTCTTTCGTAGGATAATATAGATTTTTGTGGTATGATAGTATGAAAAGAACTTCTAATCACTCAGAGCAAAGGCTCTTTCGCGAAGAAGTGCTAGGCTTGGAGCAAGCCTTTTCATACTTGAAAAAGCAAGAATGCTTTTTCGTTTGGTATTAGAGTGAAAAGAACTTCTAATCACTCAGAGCAAAGGCTCTTTCGCGAAGAAGTGCTAGG
>CAYVUF010000312.1:0-618 GCA_964454605.1 uncultured Bacteroides sp. | reverse complement strand
CTTGGAGCAGGTATTTTTATTATTATGAGAGTGGGGACTTTTCACATACCAGATTAGTGTAGGTACAAACGCGGGATGTGTAAAGTGGAAGATGATATGTTGTAGGAATTAGGTAGCAGAATAAATGCAGAATAGAAATATGGAGGAGCAGTATGAGAAAAGTAGCATTGATTACAGGAGCATCAGGTGGATTTGGTTATGAATTTTCCAAGATTTTTGCAAGTGAGGGATATCACCTTGTTTTAGTGGCAAGAAGTGAAGGAAAACTTTATGTGATGAAGGAAAAATTGGAAAAGGCATACGGAATAGAAGTTTATGTTTGTGCGCAGGATTTATCACAACAGGATGCGGCAATGCGTGTCTGGGAATTTGTGCAGGAGAGAAAGCTGGTAGTGGATGTGTTAATTAACAATGCCGGTTTTGGTGATTTTGGAAAATTTGCAGGCAGTGACTGGAAGAAGATGCATGATATGATGCAGGTTAATATTTCGGCACTTACGCAGATGACTCATTTGTTTTTAAAACCAATGATAGAGAGAAAACAGGGAAAAATTTTGAATCTGGCATCCATAGCAGCTTTTATGCCAGGACCAATGATGTCTGTTTATTATGCTTCCA
>CAYVUF010000311.1:1226-2524 GCA_964454605.1 uncultured Bacteroides sp. | reverse complement strand
GAGCGTGTCAATTTGGCAGCTCCGTTTTTAGAAAATTGAAAAAGATAAAACAGAATGGTTTTAATTACGACCCTTGCGATAGATTCTGATTACAACATATGCACTATTTTTTATGGAAACTACCTTACGAATGAGCAAATGAATGAGAAATGGTTTTTTTGAGGTTGTTGTAGAAAAATATAACTTGACATTCTTAAAAATGAGAATATAATCATAAGTGAGAATAAAAGGAGAAGCAATGCAATGAAAACAGAGCTTTCAGAGGTTTTTATGAATCCTGTTCGTCAGAGGATTATTCAATATTTACTGGTACACGAAAAAGGAACTGTGAAAGATATCAAGAGCGCTCTGATGGATATTCCCAGTGCCAGCTTATATCGTCATATAAAGATATTGAATGATAATGGAGTTATTGTGGTTGCTGAAGAAAATAAAATCCGTGGAACAGTAGAAAAAGTGTATCAGTTTAATAAGACATCACTAGAGGTTGATGATGAAAATGGTACGGCTGTCCAGATGTCTTTATTTAATCTATGCGCTGCATTTGCCAGATATTTTTCAAGCGGTCATGCAGACCCACGCAAAGATTTGCTGATGCTAACGGGTTGTACGCTGACATTGACAGATGAGGAATTTATGCAATTTCTAACGGAGCTGAATGAAGTCACAACAAAATATATGACAAAGCCGGTTACACAGACAAGTGCATCAAGACAGATTACATTTATATCGTCACCAGTTGATTGTCAGTAAAAAGGAGAAAAGCATAAATATGATTGGAAAGAACTATAAAAAGCCATTACTTTTTGTCTTGGCAGTATTACCCATAGCAGTAGTAGGCGGAGTATTTACGGGAATTTACACTTATGAAGGATATACGGCAGAAATGCAGCAGCTATTACTAACACAACTAGGCGGATATATGCAGTATCTTCTAGTGATTGCATTTCAAACGATTCTATACGCAGCAGTTTGTGGCTTCTTTGGTTATATTCTTGCCGATAAGACAGGACTATTAAAGTCTTTAACATTAGAGAAGGATAAACTAATGAAAGCTTGCGTTGCGGGTGTAATTTGTGGTGTGGCATTTTCTCTTGATTACTGGATATTTGGCAGACATATTCCGGAGGCTGCGGAGGCTTGCAGAAATATTACATACAGCAATTTGATAGCATCAGCACTATATGGCGGTGTGGTAGAAGAAGTGATGCTACGGTTGTTTGCGATGTCTTTGATTTCATTTGTTTTATGGAAATTATTTTATCGTACATTACCAAAACAAAAGATACCTGTGAGTG
>CAYVUF010000311.1:0-1216 GCA_964454605.1 uncultured Bacteroides sp. | reverse complement strand
AAATGTGCTAGCAGCATTGCTGTTTGCAGCAGGTCATTTGCCGGCTACATTTCTTACGTTTCAGACAGTCGATGCGATAGTGATTCTTCGCTGTTTTCTATATAACGGAGGCTTAGGACTGGTGTTCGGATGGCTGTATCGAAAATATGGAATTCAGTATGCTATGATTGGACATGTAGGAACGCATATCATTTCTAAGGTGATTTGGATGTTGTTTTTATGAGGGAGGTTAGATTTGGTAGGACTAATTCCAGATAACGATACAGACATTATACAGGTTGGGGATAATTTAGAGGAGATTCGGGATTATGCGTAAAGGTATTATTTTATATCAATCAAAATATGGAGCAACCAAAAAGTATGTTGATTGGCTAGTGGAAGAAACAGGGTACGATTGTGTTGAAACAAAAAATGCTAACATTGCCAATATGCAGAATTATGATGTAATCATTTTGGGTGGTGGTGTTTATGCTTCCGGTATTGCAGGATTACAGTTCATAAAGAAGAATATAGGTCAGTTAGTGAATAAAAAGGTTGCTGTATTCGCAGTAGGTGCATCTCCATATGATGAGAAGGCAATTATGCAGATAAGAGAAGCACATTTCAAAGATGAACTCAGTAATATACCATTGTTCTACGGTAGAGGAGCATGGGATGAAGAAAAAATGAAGTTTACCGATAGAACGCTTTGCAAGATGCTGCAGAAAGCAGTTGCGAAGCAAAATCCAGACGAATATGAACCCTGGCAAAAAGCATTGATGTGCGCAGTGGGGCAAAAGTGTGATTGGACTGATAAGTCTTATTTAGAACCGTTGTTACAGTTCGTTGAAGAATTATAATCTGCAGGGGGAAGAGATGAATGCTGTTGAGGTAGCAGAAAATAAAAAGAACCCATGCTGGGACTTTTAGTTCAGCTAAGAGTTCTTTCTTTGTTTTCATTAGTTGGAGTACCGCCATACAGGTTTTCTAACTCATGCTGGATTTCTTCAGCGCGAGCAATCTGGTCATTTAATTTCCATTTTCCGATATTTACACCGTCGCGCATAAACATGGACCCGCATTGGTGAAAATAAAATTCAATGTTTCGTTCCTTTGCCTCAAGATAAAGGTCACGAACCCATTCCCACAGGATTGGGCGGACTTCGTTTTTGGGAGACATTTCACCACCGACGTTTACACATTTTATAAGTCCGGTATCAAGATAATCTCCTAATTT
>CAYVUF010000310.1:0-2555 GCA_964454605.1 uncultured Bacteroides sp. | reverse complement strand
TTCCTGTATGATAAAGTCTTTCACTGCCGGATGTACAATGAAATTGTACATCCGGCAGTGAAAGACTTTATCATACAGGAAATTGCAGACAGGAGAAAAGAAGGAAAACTGGATTTTCTTTTTATCGAAGCGGCTCTGCTGATTGAAGATGGTTATGAAGAGATAGTAGATGAGCTCTGGTATATTTACACGAAAGAAGAAGTACGACGGGAACGATTGAAAGCATCCAGAGCATATTCGGATGAGAAAATAAATCAGATTCTGGAAAAACAGTTGTCAGAAGATATATTCCGGCAGCATTGCAGGGTTGTGATTGATAATAGTGGCAGGTTAGAAGATGCCTGCAAGCAAATTGATGAGAAATTGGGGGTCTGTTTGTGTCAGAGATGATAAAATTGCCAGGACAATTAGTATTTGGTCTGGATATCGGAACAAGAAGTATAGTGGGTACTGTTGGATATCGTATCGGAGAACGCTTTCATGTCGTTGCACAGTGTATGAAAGAGCATGAAACGAGAGCCATGCTGGATGGACAGATTCATGATATTCATAAGGTTGGCAATACCATAAATGAAGTAAAGAGCAATCTGGAAACAAAAATCGGGCGGTCATTGAAGGATGTCTGTATTGCGGCAGCAGGTCGTGTGCTTCGTACCGTAACAACAAGTGTGGAATATGACTTTGGCAGTGACAAGGAAGTGACCGGCGAGGACATTTATGCACTGGATTCTATGGGGGTCGAGAAAGCCTATCAGGAATTTCTGGAAAACAATGATACAGAAATGAAGTTTTATTGTGTCGGCTATTCTGTTGTGCGTTATTATATGAACCATTATCCGATGGGAAATCTGGAAGGTCATAAGGCAAAAGTAATTGGCGCAGACATCATAGCAACTTTTCTGCCGGATGATGTCGTAGACGGGTTGCATAAGGCAGTGGAACTTGCTGGACTGGAAGTAGCCAATCTGACGTTGGAGCCGATCGCTGCCATTCAGGTGGCAATTCCAGAACGCTACCGGATGCTGAATATTGCATTGGTAGATGTGGGCGCAGGAACTTCGGATATTTCGATTACAAAGGATGGCAGTATTGTAGCTTATGGTATGATTCCCATAGCAGGAGATTCTCTGACAGAGGTAATCGCAAAGCATTGTCTGGTAGATTTTGGTACAGCAGAAATCATCAAGCGGGATGCGGGTGTCAAGGAAAACGTGGAATACCTCGATATCATGGGATTGCCTCAGACCATTTCCAGAGAAGAAATTGGAAGTATTGTTGCCCCAGTCATTCGTGATATGACAAAACAGGTGGCAGATAAAATTAAGGAATTAAATGGGGATAAGTCCGTCAGCGCAGTTTTTGTAGTTGGCGGTGGCGGAAAGATGCCAGGCTATACAGAGGCTTTGGCACAGGAACTTGGCATACAGAAGGAAAGAGTTGCAGTGCGTGGCGAAGAAGTTATGCAGAATATTGAATTTCTGGATGCAGATGCCAAGAAGGACTCTTTGATGGTAACACCGATAGGTATCTGTCTAACATTTTATGAGCAGAGCAATAATTTTATCTTTGTTTATTTTAACGGACAGCGGATTAAATTATACGATAATAACAAACTTGCAGTAGTGGATGCTGCTATGCAGGCAGAGTTTTCCAATGACGGACTGTTCCCGAAACGAGGCAAAGAACTGAATTATACAGTAAATGGTAAGCCTCGTATCACAAGAGGACTGCTTGGTGAGTCTGCGATGATTACGGTGAATGAGAAAGAAGCGGATATTTATACGCTTGTTCATGCCAACGACAATATCAAGGTTACAGAATCCACAGCCGGAGAGCCTGCTGTGTTAGATATCAATCAGTTGCCGGAATATGGTGCTACCATGAGCGTGGAAGTGAATGAGAAAAAGATTGAGCTTCCGCAGTTTGCCATGGTAAACGGACAATTACAGTCTGGTTATTATAGTATCCAGGAAAACGATAAAATTGAATTCTTGAATTATTATACCGTAAGGCAGATTGCAGAGTTTATGGATGTGATTCTTCCGGAAAATATGAACATCTATGTGAATAATAAACTGGCAGACAAGGATACGAAGGTATATGAGAACTTTTCGGTTATCTGGGCAGAGGAAAAACTGCAGTTATCAGACCGGGAACTATATGGCGACGAAATGTCTGATACTTATGAGAATCTGCCGGAAGATGACCGGGGTGAAAGCATGGAGAAAGAAACCCCAGAAGGGGAAATGGCGCATGCCGGAATAGAGAACGTTGAACCCCTCGAGTCTGTTGGGGAAGCTGCTGCAGAGGCAACAGAAGTGGAGAAGATTTCTATTCAGGTGAGCGTGAATGGAAGACCGGTTTCTTTGACGGGCAAGGCCGAGTATGTATTTGTGGATGTGTTCCAGTTCATTGACTTTGATTTGTCTTCGCCGCAGGGCAGTGGGATTGTGACAAATTTAAATGGCAGGGCAGCACAGTACATGGAGCCGATTCAAAGCGGCGATATCATTGAAATATATTGGAAGGAAAGTAGTTTGTAAGTATTATGAGAT
>CAYVUF010000309.1:0-2555 GCA_964454605.1 uncultured Bacteroides sp. | reverse complement strand
CTCCTAACCCTCACTACTTGAACCGGATAATACCGGCGTAAGGAAGCACACAGATTGCAGACAGGATTCTTTCGATTTATGGGATTTTTGACTCTGCATCACGATGTTGTCCCTCCTCGCGCAAACGAAGGAGGATTTTTTATGTCACTATTTTTCAATCAGGAAGAAGGATACTACTCCTTAACTTCCGCAGGTATTGGCGCTTTTGCCGCACTCATTGTACTATTGGTTGTTCTGACTGCTTTTCTGAAAAACAAATCGGAAAAAACAGAGAAAAACAGCTCCAAAACATTTTCTACCAAACAGCTTGTCTTTTCCGCTGTTGCACTGGCACTTGGTTTTGCTGCCTCATACATCAAAATCATCCATTTACCATGGGGTGGCTCTGTAACGCTTTGTTCCATGCTTTTTATCACATTAATCGGCTACTGGTATGGTCCAAAAATCGGTATCATTACTGGATTCGCTTATGGTCTGCTCCAATTTTTACAGGGCGGCGGTGGTTATATCCTTTCCCCTCTGCAGGCAGGTCTGGACTATATTTTTGCTTTTACCGCACTGGGTTTATCCGGTCTTTTCTATCAAAAATCCAATGGCTTAATCAAAGGATATCTGTTTGCTATTTGTGTCCGCGGACTATTGCATGCCATTGGCGGTTACTTATACTGGATGGACTACATGCCTGAATCGTTTCCTTCCTCTCTTGCCATCATTTATCCGATTGCATACAACTACGCATACATTCTGGCAGAGGGCGCACTTACTATCTTGATTTTACTGCTTCCGCCTGTAAAAAGTGCCATGGGAAGGGTAAAAAAACTGGCTGTGGAGTAAGATTAAATATGCTCCTTCAATACTAACAGAATACAAAAGCATTCGTTTACACATCGTTAGATCTTAGCAGATGTGTATACGGATGCTTATTTTTTTGCTTTTCTTTCTCCGGCACTATACATTCCAAAGAGATTTCCACTAAATTTTGGCATCAAACAAAGACTTCCCTTTCTCCTCCGCCATATTCATAAAAGTATCTCTGTCATTGTGTGGAAATAACATTTCCATATATAAATTGCCTAACAGATTTTTCAATTTGTCCGTATCAATATTATTGACTGGAAAATCATCAAGTTCCAGACGTTTCAAGTTTTCCAGAACTTTTTCGATGCTGTCCTGCCCGAAATCTGGTCTGCTTGTTTGTGTGCCGGTTTGTGCCGCTGTCTGAGCAGAATCAGAATCTTTTATCGGGTCCATAACCACCTTTGCTTCTGGAAAATTATAGACAACATTCTTACAAGTCTTCTCAAAACACTCCGGCGCATATTTCGCCAGATATGCCAAATCTTCCATGGTTAATGCCTTCTTATGATGTATTTTCAAGTAAATGTTAACTAGTCGAGTATCTTTTTCCATAGCTACCCTCCCATAAAGAAACTGCCTTTATCTATTTTATCGGTTTTCTTTCTTCATTTCCCAATATGGCAGCATATCATATCCGCATTTTTTATAAACGTGAATAGCTCTTTGATTTTCTTCTTCTACTTCCAAACGCATAACCACATTGGTATACTTTTTTTCCAGAAAATCAAAAAACTGCGTACCGATACCAAGTCCCCGATATTCTTCTTTCATGTACAAGTCTTCAATCCATAAGCAGGTTTTTCCAAATTCCGTTGAAAAACTTTTGGCTACCATTGCATACCCTTGTATTTCAACTTCATTTTCAAAAATATATCCTTCCAGATATGGATTGTCGTTTACACAATTTTCCACATCACTTGCAAATATTTCTTCCGAGCCATTACTAAATACAGCCGGAGAAGTATAAAAAATTCTCATCATTGCAATCACAGCCTCTTTGTCCTCTGCTGTCATCATTCTAATTGTTGTATTCATATATTATTGTCCACTCCTAATTGCGAATTTTTCAATCGACAACCTCATATCCTGCTGCCCGAAGAACATCCATTCCCTTTTGATAATTTTCTGCCTTTATCAGTACATAGTCTGTGTTGTAGGTAGATACTGCAAAAATGGAAATCCCATTCTCAGCTAATACCGTAGCAATTTTAGCCAGTATTCCCACCAATGCAAAGTCCAAAACCCCTTGAATCCGAAAAGCTTTCCAACCATCCTCACGTCGAATCGTATTTGCCGGAACTTCCCTTGTAAGACACACCAGAGATTTTTCCTCATCGGTTTTCCCAATAAAATTATATTCCGAATCTAAGTTTACAAGGGAATAATCTTCTACCTGACATACCGAAAAGTTTTGATGAATCTTTTTAATTTCCATAAGTTTCTCTCCCTATAATATCTGAGCAAACTTCGGCATAGTATTTCCATACTGCCCGCCCAAGTCATCAATATCAAATCTGCAAATTACATATCATTTAATAAATAGAACTTCACATTATCGAAAATAGCTTAGTATCTTCAACCGGATTGGTTTGCCCTCGTTTCTCTGAGTGCAGTTCTGGCATCTTTTACCTGACCTGCTTCAATCTGCTTTTCAGAAATTTCAATATCTCTATACATACTAAGCTGTTTCATAGCAG
>CAYVUF010000308.1:0-2556 GCA_964454605.1 uncultured Bacteroides sp. | reverse complement strand
AATTTAGTTCATTGACTTAGAATTGTTGCAATGATAATATAAAATCATATAAAAATATAAAACAAACAAGTGTAAAGCAGGAGGTATTTTTATGGCACAGGGAAGCAACCTGAAAAGAGATGTACTAATGATGAATTTAGAGAAGGAATTGACAGACCAAACCATGAATGGTTATGGAAAAAGCATTGCAGAATGTAGTAACGAAGAATTATATTACAGTCTGTTAGAGCTGTCCAAAAGACTTATGGCAGTTTCTGAACCAATTGAAGGTGAGAAAAAGATTTATTATATTTCCGCAGAGTTTCTGATTGGTAAACTTTTATCCAATAACTTAATCAATATGGGTATTTATGATAAGTTAGATGAAATTTTAGCAAAAAATGGCAAACAGTTAAGTGCAATTGAAGAAGTAGAACCAGAACCATCTTTAGGTAACGGTGGATTAGGACGTCTGGCAGCCTGCTTCCTTGATTCCATCGCAACCTTAGGATTACCGGGTGAAGGTATTGGTTTGAACTATCATTTTGGTCTTTTCAAACAGGTATTTGAAGATAAATTACAGAAAGCTGAGAAAAATGACTGGATTGAAAAGCAGTCCTGGTTAAATAAAACAGATGTTACTTTTGATGTAAACTTTGGTGACAGAAAAGTAACTTCCAGACTGTATGATATTGATGTGGTTGGTTATGACAATGGTGTTAATAAATTAAGACTTTTTGACATTGAAACCGTAGATGAAAGCCTTGTAAAAGATGGCATTAACTTCGATAAAGAGGACATTGAAAAGAACCTGACACTGTTCTTATATCCGGATGATTCTGATGAAGCAGGTAATTTACTGCGTATTTATCAGCAGTACTTTATGGTAAGCAATGCAGCACAGCTTATTTTAAAGGAAATGAAAGAAAAGAAATATGACCTTCGTAAAATGTATGACCATGCAGTAATCCAGATTAATGATACACATCCTACTATGGTAATTCCTGAGTTAATCAGAATCCTGGTAGATGAGAAAGCATTTACCATGGATGAGGCAATTGAAGTAGTAAGCAAGACATGTGCTTATACAAACCATACCATTCTTGCAGAAGCATTGGAAAAATGGCCATTAGCTTATTTAGAGAAGGTAGTTCCTCAGTTAGTTCCGATTATCAAAGAGCTTGATAAGAGAGTAGCAGCAAAATATGATGATCCTAAGGTACAGATTATCGATAAAGAGAACAGAGTGCATATGGCACACATTGATATCCACTATGGTTTCTCCGTAAATGGTGTTGCTGCAATTCATACAGAAATTTTGAAGGAAACAGAGTTGAATGCATTCTATAAACTGTATCCTGAGAAGTTTAACAATAAGACAAATGGTATTACTTTCAGAAGATGGCTGTTATCCTGTAACCGTGAACTGGCAGGTTTCCTGTCTGAAACAATTGGTGACGGTTATAAGAAGGATGCAGAAAAATTAGAGAAATTATTAGAGTTCAAGGATGATGAAGCAGTTCTTAACAGAATTGCTGAAATCAAAATGAATCGTAAGAAAGACCTGGCTGCTTATGTGAAAGAAGTAGAAGGAGTTACATTAAATCCAGATTCTATTTTTGATATCCAGTCTAAGAGATTACATGAGTACAAACGTCAGCAGATGAATGCGTTGTATATCATTCACAAATATCTGGAAATCAAAGCTGGTAAGAAACCTGCAAGACCGATGACTTTCATCTTCGGTGCAAAAGCAGCTCCGGCATATGTAATTGCACAGGATATTATCCATTTACTGTTAGTTTTACAGGAAATTGTTAACAATGACCCGGATGTAAGCCCATATATGACAGTTCTCATGGTAGAAAACTACAATGTTGCTTATGCAGAAAAAATGATTCCGGCTTGTGATATTTCCGAACAGATTTCTCTGGCTTCCAAAGAGGCTTCTGGAACAGGAAACATGAAATATATGTTAAATGGTGCGCTTACTCTTGGTACTTCAGATGGTGCTAACGTAGAAATCAATGAACTGGTTGGCGATGATAACATTTATATCTTTGGTGAAAAATCAGATACTGTTATCGAACATTATGCAAAGGCTGATTATGTTTCCAAAGACTTCTATGCAAAGAGTCCTGTTATCAAAGAAGCAGTAGACTTCATCGTAAGTGAAGCAGCACTTAAGGTTGGACACAAAGAAAATCTGGAAAGACTTTACAATGAGTTATTAAATAAAGACTGGTTCATGACACTTCTTGACTTAGAAGATTATATTGTGGTAAAAGACAAGATGATGGATGATTACGAAGACCAGAACAAGTGGAGAAAGATGATGCTTGTGAACATTGCAAAAGCAGGATTCTTCTCATCTGACAGAACTATCGCAGAATACAACCGCGATATCTGGAAATTAAAATAAGTAAATAACAGAATGATGAAAGATGCCCGAAGGCTGTTTGTACAGGATTTTCGGGCATCTTTTTTGGTACCGTAGGATGGTCTTCCGGTGCAGTGGGAAGTGGATTTGTCTGATTGCAACGTGGTGCTAAAAATAATTTTAATTTATAGTTGACA
>CAYVUF010000307.1:0-2575 GCA_964454605.1 uncultured Bacteroides sp. | reverse complement strand
GTGGTAATTGAGCCGACTGTTGAGAAAAAGATTACCTTAAAAACAGCAGATATTCATATCACCAATATGCCAGAAGGATATGAAGGCGAGATAGTGGGAGAAGAGGAGCAGTATGAAATTGTAATCGTAGGTCTTGCTGCAAATCTGAATGAGCTTGATGCCAGAACAATTCAGGCAACCGTTGATATGACCGCGTGGATGGCAGAAAACGGATTTGAAGAAATCAATGATGAATATTATAACGTCGATGTGACTTATCATCTTGAAAACAATATATCTTTGAAAGAAGATGTCATCATGAAAATGCGTGTGAAAGCAATAGAGGATTAGTCTGAATATAGAAAACCTGTTATGTCAGGTGCGCGAAAAGGAGAATAAAATATGAGCAGATTGTTTGGAACAGATGGTGTAAGAGGTATTGCAAATGAAGAATTGACTCCCCAGCTTGCAATGCAGCTTGGTCAGGCAGGAGCGTACGTACTTACAAAAGAAAACGAACATAAACCAACAATCATGGTAGGCTGCGATACAAGAATTTCTGGTGATATGTTAGCCAATGCTTTGATGGCAGGTGCGTGTTCCGTAGGTGCCAATGCAGTTTATGTGGGTGTAGTTCCTACACCGGCGGTTGCTTATCTGACCAGAAAATACAAAGTGGATGCAGGGGTAGTGATTTCGGCTTCCCACAATCCTGTAGAATTTAATGGCATCAAATTCTTTGATGGAAATGGTTATAAGCTGCCAGATTCTCTGGAAGATGAGATTGAAGCACTGATTCGCAACAATATGCAGGGAATTAAATTCCCAACAGGTGCCGGAGTAGGTAAGATTAAATATCGTACCGATGCAAGAGAAGAATATATTAACCATGCAATTCAGTCTGTCAATGTAGATTTACAGGGCATGAAAATTGTGGTTGACTGTGCAGAAGGAGCTTCCTTCTATACTTCCGTAGAGGCTTTGAAAGAATTGGGAGCAGAGGTTGTTGCAATTCACAACAATCCGGACGGAACAAATATCAATGCGAACTGTGGTTCCACACATATGGAAGAACTGCAGGCAAGAGTTGTATATGAGAAAGCAAAACTGGGTCTTGCATTTGATGGAGATGCAGACAGACTTCTGGCAGTAGATGAACTTGGAAATTTAGTAAATGGTGACCAGATTATGGCAATTGTTGGAAACCATATGAAGGCACAGGGCAGATTGAAACAGGATACCATTGTTGCAACTGTTATGAGCAACCTTGGCTTTTTCCTGATGGGCGAAAAGCATGGTATTCATATGGAACAGACCAAAGTTGGAGATAGATATGTTCTGGAAAGAATGCGTGAGATTGGTGC
This sequence comes from uncultured Bacteroides sp., assembly GCA_964454605.1. Classification (GTDB taxonomy): domain Bacteria; phylum Bacillota; class Clostridia; order Lachnospirales; family Lachnospiraceae; genus UBA3282. The sequence goes on along the minus strand of CAYVUF010000307.1, from coordinate 1,232 downwards.
AAGTCTTGGCGGTGAGCAGTCAGGACATGTCATTTTCTTAGATGAAAATACAACTGGTGACGGACTTCTCAGTGCGCTGCATTTGCTGCAGGTTGTTGTGGAAACAGGCAAACCTTTATCAGAACTGGCTCAGATTATGGAAGTTATGCCACAGGCACTTGTAAATGCCAAGGTTCCGACACATAAGAAAGAAAAATATATGGATTATCCAGAGATTGCAGATGCGATTGCACAACTGGATAAGAAGTTTGCAGGAGAGGGTCGTGTTTTAATCAGACCATCCGGTACAGAGCCCCTTGTCAGAGTCATGATTGAAGGAAAAGACCAGAAGATGATTGACGAAGAAGCAAAGAAATTAGCAGAACTGATTCAGAATATTATGCTTTAAAATTACGTGAATCAAGGGTATGGCTTTGTAAATTATCAGTTGAGATATTTGGGAAAAAATGTTATAGTAAAAATAGTTCTGACCAGAACATTTGCAAGACATGAATTGGAGGGAACAAGTAGAATGGTAAGCCAAAAGGTAGTCATCAAGAACCCAACAGGGCTACATCTAAGACCCGCTGGTATCCTATGTAAGGAAGCGATGAAATTTAAATCCTTAATTACATTTACTTTTAGAGAGAATACAGCGAATGCCAAAAGTGTGTTAAGTGTGCTTGGCGCATGTGTTAAATGTGGCGATGAAGTTGAGTTTGTTTGTGATGGCGAAGACGAAGAAGAAGCATTGAAGACTCTTATTGAAGCAATTGAGAGTGGACTTGGTGAGTAACGCTATCTGATAAGCCTGTTGTATTCAACGGGCTTTTTTTGATGTGATAGGAAAGTGGAGGAGTGGACTATGTTAAATTATCAAAGGTATCGCAGAAATCCGGTAGTGGACTATCCGGAAAGAGAATGGCCGAACAAGGAAATCGAAAAAGCACCAATCTGGTGTAGTGTAGACTTAAGAGATGGCAATCAGGCATTGATTGACCCGATGGTTGTACAGGAAAAGATTGAATTTTTTAACTATCTGGTGAAATTAGGCTTTAAAGAGATTGAAATTGGTTTTCCTGCTGCCAGTCAGATTGAATTTGATTTTTTACGCCAGTTGATTGACCGCAAACTGATTCCAGATGATGTTACAGTGCAGGTACTGACACAGTGCCGCGAAGAACTGCTTGACAGAACTTTTGAAGCAATTGAAGGCTGTAAGCAGGCAGTAGTACATATTTATAACTCTACAT
>CAYVUF010000306.1:0-2577 GCA_964454605.1 uncultured Bacteroides sp. | reverse complement strand
TAATAACATACAAAATGCAATGGATTTTGATTATTTCTCATTTTTACTATTTTTATGATTTTAACTTCCTCTTGACACATATATTGCACTGCGATATACTACGTTTAAATATATCGCACCTCGATATATCAAACTAAAAATTATGGTGGTGATGGTAATAGACAGCAGACTGAAGAGAATTTATGTTCCTATGACCGAAACCTGCTTCTATATTTTGTATTGTTTGCAGGAAGAAATGCATGGTTACAATATCGGTTTGAAAGTGAAAAAAATGACAGGAAATGAAATTAACATTAGTCCGGGAACCATGTATGGCAGCTTGGCTAAAATGGAAAAAGATGGACTCATTCGTTTTACCCGAGAAGAGGAAAAACGTAAATTTTATCAAATTACTGATTTAGGAAAAGAAGTATTAAGCCTGGAACTTCGTAGAATATCCAGATTATATTTAAATAGTAAAGGAGAATTGTGAGATGGCAACGAAACAATCTAAAAGACTTTTTCGATTATGGACCATTGCTGATTTTGAAAAAGAAGAGGCTTTTCTTCGTAAACAACACCAGCAGGGATGGAAATTTGTAAAATATACCTTGCCAGGTTTTTATCTTTTTGAAATTTGTGTACCAGAGGATGTAATTTACCAGTTAGATTTCAACGACTTGACAAAAGCAGAAAAATCCTCCTATTGGCAACTATTTTCTGACTATGGCTGGGAATATTTGCAGTCTGTAAATGGATTTAGCTATTTTCGTAAACCAGCTGTTTCGCATAACAGGGAAGAAGATTTAACTATTTTCAGCGATGTGGAATCTAAAATTGATATGATACAGAAGTTGATACGTCGAAGGCTCGTTCCGCTTGTTGCCGTTTTTATGTGCTGTATATTACCGCAATTATATAGGCAATCTCAGGAATATGATTTAACTGGCCGTATTTTCTATGGGATTTTTATGATACTATTTGTATTATATCTTGCACTATTTGTACATATAATTACTACTTTTTCAAAATTAAAAAAGAAATATGGAAAGGAAAAATAAGAGATGGAAATGCAAACAAACAACCTCAATATGAAACAAGATAAAAAATATTTTTCAAGTATCGGTTTCCGATATTTGATTGGCACTTTACTGATTACGGTTGTTCAGAGTATTGCGATGTTGATTATGAACGTGCTTTCTGCACAAATTCCTGCCATTGCAGCTGATTATACCTATACCTTTCTGGCAGCCATGCTTGCCATGTATCTGATTAGTTTTCCAGTTGTTATACTATTTTTCAAAAAGATACCTGTGCAGGATATGCATGACAAAAAGAAAATGTCTTTTGGACAATGGATGATTGCTCTTTTGATGAGTCTTGCCATTCTTTATGCTTTTAACATTGCAGGTTCTGCAATGACTGCCGTTATTGGCATCCTCAAAAAAAGCAGTGTAACCAATGTAATGGCAACGATTACCGGCAGCATACATCCAGTGGCGAATCTGTTTATCATTGTCCTGTGTGCACCCGTGGTAGAAGAAATTCTGTTCCGCAAAATATTGGTAGACAGAACGATTCAATATGGAGAATTTATTAGTGTTGTATTTTCGGGTTTTGTATTTGGACTTTATCACGGAAACTTAAATCAGTTTGTTTATGCGTTCCCACTTGGATGCTTTTTTGCCTTTCTTTATGTAAAAACCAAAAACATCCGTTATACGATTAGTCTGCATATGGTTGTCAATTTTTTTGGTTCCTTTGTTAGTCAGACCTTAATGGATTACAATCAGATTTTACTTGCTGTCTATGGATACTTGCTTATCCTTGCTATGATCGTTGGTTTAATCTTGTTAATTAAAAATCGGAAAAAATTGGCTTTGGCAAAAACCACCCAATCGGGAGAACTTTCACCGAAATTTAAAATCACAATTTTGAACTGGGGTATGGGATTGTATACGCTGCTTTGGACAGTTGTTATTCTCGCAACACTTTTTATGTAACAAAATGATTGATACATAGCATCCCCTTTGTTTCTGCATCATAATGGAGCAAGGGGATGTGCAATCAAGTTCTAATATATTGGGCATCCTTACTTGGAATATCTGTTTCATCCATTAAATATCTTTCAATGCGCATATGCAAATCATACTTATCGCGTAATTCTATTATTTTATTCATCATCGGTGAATTATGATGCAAATCAATTGCCGCTTGTGATTCCCAACTATCAACAAATAAAACAGTATCCGGGTCATCCATTTTTACAAAATAGTCATATTTCAAATTGCCAGTTTCTTCTCTGATTGCTTGAACGATTCCGCTTGAAATCATCTCACGCACAAATTCTTTTGCTGCTCCATTTTTTCCTGTATAATATAAATTTACTGTAATAGCCATAATTTTATTATCTCCACAACTTCGAGTATTCCTTTTATATACTCTGTCATTTATTATAGTCAATAGTGATTTGTGCAAATTATACTACCATCATTACATTAAAGCAATCCTGTAACACACAACGGTATTGTTTGGTTAAAATGAATTTTTATATGTTATAGTTTGTATCAAAAAAATATTGCATTTTGTATGTTATTG
>CAYVUF010000305.1:0-2579 GCA_964454605.1 uncultured Bacteroides sp. | reverse complement strand
GAACATACGGAAATACAAGGTTTTAGTGAAGGGGCAGTGGATTTCCTGCGGAAACCCTTCCGCAAAGATGTGGCACTGCAGAGAATCCATAGAATTTTAGAATTGTCTTATCTGCAGAAGAATCTGAAAGAAGAAGTGGAAAAGCAGACCGCGGTAGCAGAGAAAAGAAGACAGAGCGTAGAGCGGGTGTCCATGCAGATGGTTCAGGCACTTGCCAATACCATTGATGCCAAGGATTCTTACACTAACGGACATTCTACAAGAGTGGCCAAGTATTCCGTTATGCTGGCAGAGAAAATGGGTTATACAGGAGAAAAACTGGAACGACTGGAATATGCAGCTCTGCTGCATGATATTGGTAAAATCGGTGTGCCGAAAGAGATTATCAACAAGACCTCGAAGCTGACAGAGGAAGAGTATGCCATTATCAAAACACATCCGGAGATTGGTGGAAATATTCTGAATGAAATAACGGAAATACCGGACATTGCAATTGGTGCCAGATGGCATCATGAACGGTTTGACGGTAAGGGTTACCCGGATGGACTGAAAGCCTATGAAATTCCGGAACTTGCCCGGATTATTGGTGTTGCCGATGCTTATGATGCCATGACTTCCAAGCGAAGCTATCGTGACGTTCTGGCACAGGAAATTGTGCGGAGCGAGATTGCGAAGGGAAAAGGAACCCAGTTTGATGCACAGATAGCGGACCTTATGCTGGAACTGATAGATGGGGACACAGAATATACCATGCATGAGTAAAAAAAAGAAGCTATCCTCTAAAGTCTTTCTGAAATTATCCGATAAATTTAATAACAAGTAAAAGAAACAGGATTGTTTGCGATGAAAAGGAAGGAGAAGTCTGGTATGCGTATTGAGGCATATACCCAGGTTCAGCAGGTATATAATACCAAGAAAACAACCAAAGCTCAGAAGACAGCAGCAAGCGGTGCTGCTGACCAGATACAGATTTCCAGTGTCGGTAAAGATATTCAGATTGCGAAGGCAGCAGTTACAGCAAGCAGCGATATCAGAGAAGAACTGGTTGCTCCTCTCAGAACAGGTATTAAGAATGGTACTTATGAAGTGAGCGGAGAGAGCTTTGCAGACAAATTATTAGAACAGTATGAGAAGAAGTCCGTTCTTTAGGCACAATGAAAGGTGAGGTTTTAGCGTGGCAAGTTTAATGGAAAACCTGATAGATGTTTTGGAGAAAGAAAGCGCAGAGTATGAGAAGCTACTGGAGCTGTCCATGCAGAAAACACCTGTCATTGTGTCAGAGAATTTGGAGAAGTTAGCTCAAATCACGGATGATGAGCAGCTTATCGTAAGCAGAATCAATCATTTAGATGTTATCCGAAATGAGGCTGTGAAGGATATAGCGAATGTACTTAACAAGGATGTTGACAAATTGAAAATTGTGGATTTGATTCAAATGCTCGGTTCCAGACCGGAAGAACAGCAGAAGCTGGCAGCAGTATTTGATACCCTTTCGGCAAATGTCAGAAGTGTGGCAAGAGTCAATGAGCAGAACCGGGAATTGATTCAGAGTGCACTTGATATGGTGAAATTCAATATGAATGTTCTGCAATCCATGAAAGCAGCACCGGAAACCGCAAATTATAACAAAGGGGCATACAATACCGGCGACATGATAGGCATGACCCGGAAAACATTTGATGCCAAACAGTAAAAATAGATTGTTAAGGATGGAACGTTATGTCACTAATGGGAAGCCTCTATTTAGGCGTATCAGGATTACAAACTTCACATAATGCGTTGAATACAACAGCGCACAACATGTCTAACTTAGATACAGAAGGTTATACAAGACAGCAGGTATCACTTGCAACCAAAGGTTATAATACCGTTTCTAAAAGTTCCTCTGTCAGCTGGCAGCAGCTTGGCTTAGGTGTCAATTATACCCAGACAAGACAGGTAAGAGATTATTTTTATGATTTAAACTATCGGCGTGAATCAGGCAGAAGTGCATTTTACGAAGTGTCTTATAATGCAATGCAGGAGATAGAAGACATTCTGGGTGAATCAAACGAAGGACACGAATTTTCAGAGGCACTTTCTAATTTATGGACCTCCGTACAAGAATTGAGTAAAGACCCGACCAGTGCGGTAAATCAGAACTTATTCGTAACACGTTCCCATGAGTTTATTACAAAGGCATCAGCTGTGTATGACAGCTTGTGCGCTTATCAGGATAACATGAACGTGTCCGTTAAAAATAATGTAGACACCATCAACAAATATGCGAAAGAAATTGAATATCTGAATGAGCAGATTGTTGGAATAGAAGCCAGTGGCGTAGAGCATGCCAATGACTTGCGGGATAAAAGAAACTATTATCTGGATGAATTAGGTAAAATGGGTAATATTTCATACTCTGAGAATGATTTGGGTTATGTGAGTGTGAAATTTGAAGGTGTGGATTTGGTAAAAGGTGGTCTGGTAAGCAATATTGGTTTATATGAAGACCCGAAAACCGGATTTTACACCCCTTACTGGGAAATGTTTGCAACCTTTACTTATGATGAAGATGGCAGACGGGTTTTAACGAAAGAAAG
>CAYVUF010000304.1:0-2589 GCA_964454605.1 uncultured Bacteroides sp. | reverse complement strand
ATATATACCTTGTCCGCAATATCTCCATCCGTCATAATCGTTGCCGGATTAGAATTTACCAGAATAACTTCCATGCCTTCTTCTTTCAAAGAACGACATGCCTGTGTACCTGCATAGTCAAACTCTGCTGCCTGTCCGATTACAATCGGACCGGAACCGATTACCAATACTCTTTTTACATTAGGATTCTTAGGCATCTTTTCTCCTCCTCATCATGGCAATAAATCTTTCAAACAAATCTCCTGAGTCCTGTGGTCCGGAACATGCTTCCGGATGGAACTGTACCGTAAAGATATCTTTGCCTGTATATACAAGTCCTTCATTTGTACCATCATTTACATTAACAAATGCGGTAACTGCTACCTTCGGGTCAAGTTTCTCAGTATCTACTACATATCCATGATTCTGTGAAGAGATATAAACCTTTCCAGTTACCACATCTTTTACCGGATGATTCGCACCTCTGTGTCCATATTTCATTTTAAAGGTATCTGCGCCGGTTGCGAGTGCCATTAACTGATGTCCTAAGCAAATTGCAAAAATCGGTGTATCAGAATTGTACAATTTCTTAAGTTCTTCAATCACACCGGTACATTCCTTCGGGTCACCAGGACCATTGCTCAGCATAATACCATCCGGTTTGTCTGCCAGAATCTCCTCTGCTGTTGCAGATGCCGGATATACGGTTACATCACATCCTCTTGCTGTCAGGGAACGCATAATGTTCTTTTTGGCACCCAAATCAAGTAATGCCACGCGCAGACCTTTTCCATTTATCTTGCGTACCATACTTGGTTTCGGTTCACAGATACCTTTTTCATAATCTTCTTTATTGAATTGTGAGCTGCCGGAAATCGGACCATTGTCTGTCAGAGTTTCCGCACCTTTCAAATCATACTTGCTTTCACAGGTTACTTTTTCTACAACTTTACCTGTTGTATACTCTTTTAATCTTGGAATAATCTCTTCTAACTGATAATTTTCATTCGTGGTAATCATACCATTCATAGTACCCTTATCACGAAGAATTTTGGTAAGTGCTCTCGTATCAATACCTGCAATACCAGGAACTCCATTTTCTTCCAAAAATTCCTGAATTGTTTTCTTGCATCGGAAATTACTTGGGATTCTGCTCAGTTCCCTTACAATAAATCCTTCTGCCCAAGGCTGTCCGGATTCCATATCATCTTCGCATATACCGTAATTACCGATAAGCGGATATGTCATACATACTGCCTGTCCGGCATACGAAGGGTCTGTCAACACTTCCAGATAACCTACCATAGAGGTATTAAAAACAATTTCGCTGATAATTTCTTTCTGTGCACCGATGTGAGTTCCCTCAAAAACAGTGCCATCTTCCAAAATTAAAAATGCTTTCATTTTGTCACCTGTTTCCTCTCTCTATATTCTCTAGCCTAATCGACTAATTATAGCACATGATTTTTTTGTGTTCAATAATTGGTTTTCATTAAGTGAAAATTTTCTTGTCTATTCTTCCAACAGTTCACAGGCAGTCATGGCAAGCGCCGGAACCATAGGCTTAGTCTTCACCCAATCAGCCGATAGCTTACAGCGGTCAAATAAAGTTGCCTGAATCCGCAGTACATCTCCTTCTAAAAGCAGAAGTTCCTCTTCGGCTCTGTCATCCCGTACAATATAATACTGTTCGCTTCCCTGCTTATCCATTCCAGTACACAGATAATAAATATGGTCATCAAAAAGACCGCCATCCACCTGTGACAGAATCGTTACCTCCAGTACAAACTCTGTATCTGCATACTGTTCCTGTCTGCGTATCATGTCCTTATACGGAATCTGAGTAACAGCCGTTTCCGCCAACACTGCCTGCTCCTCTGGCTCTTCCTGCGGTACTTCTTCCGCTTCTCCCTCGCTGTCTTCATCTGCCTGCTCAAAATAAGCTGCAAAAAGAGGCTGGTATTCTATCTGTTTGCCTTTTTTCACAATAACATAGCTCAAATCTGCCATCATACCACTGCCGCTTTCCAGATACAGATAACAGTCCTCTCCCAGGTCAGCACAAGCATAACTGCGGAACACCGTATTATCCTCATCGGTATATTCACGTGTCAGTTCCGTTTCAAAAAATGTCTGGTCTTCTTCTACATAGGACTTTTTCATGCAAAGTTCTTTGTCCACATCATATTCATACCAGACCTCTTCCCCGGATGGATGCAGGTATATCCGAGTACCATCTTCCTGCACCGATACTTCACAGGCTGCATCTCCCTGTGTATCCTGACAGCCGATTTCTGCCAGATTAAATGCTGTCACAATCTCTTCTGCCTGCCTGTCATAAACAAACATACCGCAATAATCATGGAAAATAATTCTGTCCTCATCTGCATAATCCAGAATCGGTCCGTCTGCACCGCAAATGTCTTCTTTTGTCACCGTGCTTTCCGTCAGCTTTACCTCTTCTTCCAACAGTTCTTCCGAAGCATCCTTCTGGAGTTCTGTTTTTTCCGGCACTTCCAGCACCTGAGGCAATTCTACAGCATCATCTGCTGTATTTGTGTCTGTAACATCTGTCAGCAAAGTAGAATCTGCGGCGGTATCCGTACCCAC
>CAYVUF010000303.1:0-2593 GCA_964454605.1 uncultured Bacteroides sp. | reverse complement strand
GTGCAGCAGATGATGCAGCAGGACTTTCTATTTCTGAAAAAATGAGAAAACAGATTAGAGGTCTTACACAGGCATCTGCAAATGCACAGGATGGTATCAGCGCAGTGCAGACAGCAGAAGGTGCACTGACAGAAGTGCAGGATATGTTACAGAGAATGAATGAATTATCTGTAAAAGCAGCAAATGGAACTATGTCAGAATCTGACCGTACAGCGATTCAGAATGAAATCGACCAGTTAACAACAGAAATTGATCGTGTTGCAGAAACAACCAAGTTCAATGAAACTTATCTGTTGAAGGGTGATAAGGATGTTGAAAAACAGTATACTTACAAATATGGCAGTGTTGCAACAGGAGATAAAGTTACAGGTGCTGCAACAATGAATACGGATACTGCAACAGGAATTTCAGCAACGATTGCGATTACTGCACAAAAAGGTGACAAATTACAGGACGAGCAGAATGATTTGTTAAAATCTTTACGTGACCAGGGAATCAAATTAACCCAGACAACAGATGATGATACGAATAATGACCCTACATGGAGCTTGGAATTATCGGGTTCAGCAGCAGACAAGTATACTGTGACAGAAACAGCTACCAAAGGAACTTTCTCTGTTAAGGACCAGGACGGAAATGAGTTGGCTAAAATTACTGCCTCTATTGGTACTGCGTTGACGAATGGTTCTGATACATCTGTTTCCGCAACAGTTGTTGCAACAGATGTAACAGCAGTACAGGCAGAAGATGCTAAGGCAAAGTATTATGATAAAGACGGCAATGCGATTGCAGCAAATGCATTAAATAGTTATGTATCTGCAAGCAAAGCAGCCGGCGGAACCATAACCGTAGAAGCGAAAGCCAATGCTCCTAAAATCTATGATGCTTTGGGCGAAGAAACAACTTTAAAAACTGGCAATATTACAGCATTGGATGATTTAACTGGAAGATTATCTTTATCTCTTCATGTAGGTGCTGATGCAACTGAAAATAATCAGATTACGGTTAACTTAGAGCCAATGAGTGCCAAAGGGCTTGGCGTAAACGGATTAAAAGTAGATGGCGCAGATGATAGCAATGCTTTAAGTGCAATTGACACTATCAAAGCTGCTCTGAATAAAGTATCAGACCAGCGTTCTGCACTTGGTGCTGTTCAGAACAGATTAGAGCATACTATTAACAATCTGGATAACGTAGTAGAAAATACAACTTCTGCTGAGTCTGCTATTCGTGATACAGATATTGCTGAAGAAATGGTTAAATACTCTAACAACAATATTTTACAGCAGGCTGGAACATCTATGTTATCTCAGGCAAACCAGTCCAATCAGTTGGCATTATCCTTACTTGGCTAAAATGATAGGTTGGTATAATCTGGCCGCATCATAAAAACTGAATGCTGAGGAAAATAATACCCCACAAATATGCAAGTCTGTTGACATGACGTTTGTGGGGTGTTTTTTATTCCTTAATATAGTTTTGTGCTTCCGCTTCACTGATATGCAGATTATTTTGAAGCTGTTTTATCATTTCAGCATCGGAAAGGTTAAATTCTCGTCCCATCGCGATAATGCCTTTTGCACCTTGCGAGATACCTTCCTGTCGTCCAATTTGCAGACCCTTATCCCAGCCTGCTTCATATTCAGCCTTACGGAGTTTATTCTCTTCTTTTTCCTTATCATACTCAAATATACTCACTTTGATTACCTCCGCCCGGTTCTTCCGAAGAAATTCTGCTAAAATTCCTTCTTCGATACATTCTGTGACCGCTTGCTCCACTGCCTCACGAAGAGGCATATCTGCCGCATACTTACGGACTCTTGCCACATAGGCAGCATACTCTGCCAATATCTGACACTGCTCCATCAGCTTCTGATTATGTCCTGCATTGATGTTATATACCGTCACTTTCAATTCTAAATCCGGTTCTGCCTGTCTGTTTTCGTAAGCATCGGATAGTTTAAGAAACGTCACATCCTTCTGTTCCGTAAAATCTGCCAAATGGTCTGAGCCATTAAAAAATACAATAAACTTAGGTGCAGGCAGTTTCTGCAAAACCGAAGAGTACAGAGATTTATCATCCACCAGTATCTGATATTCACTGGCAACATAGAATAAATCTCTTAAGGGCATGTTGGGATTCCAGGTAGACTGATGCTCATACAGGTACAGTCCCATATCTAATATAAAGGCAATATCGTTTTTCATGCCCATATATACGGCATTTTCCAGTGTGACGATTTGTAATTCTTCCGGATTCTGGTGATGGGTTCCTGCCATGGCATTGTACAATGAAAGCAGGTTCCTCCGGTCAGAAAACAGCATCCGGAATACGGTATCTTTGTAGTTGCGGTTTACAGTTACTTCTTTACTCATAGTTCTCCTCCTTTGGCAGGAGAAGTACGGTTGCTAACGTTTCATCTATGTCATACATATCTTGCATTACATAGCCTGTATGTCATGCAAACCTTTCAGTATCTCCTGTTTTTTATAAATTGTTTTGGGTAAAAGCATAGATTTCTGAAAAGTTTGATAAACCAGATGGCAAATGCCACAGAATTCAAGATATTTATGCTCTAAAAAGAGAATATCA
>CAYVUF010000302.1:0-2594 GCA_964454605.1 uncultured Bacteroides sp. | reverse complement strand
GGTGTGATAATGCCTTATATTATAAAAAAGACTGACAGGGGGGTAATGTGTAAGAAATGCAAAATGATAAACAAATACAGATATCCGTAGGAAACACTCGTAAGGCTATGACTTGGAGCGGTCAAACCGTTTGGTGGTCTGATTTTTTAAATAAAATATCTACCCCTCAGAGAACAGAAGAAAGTTATGCAGAATATATGTCCTGGACAAAAGCTAAGCAGGATGAGGTAAAGGACGTAGGCGGTTTTGTGGGTGGTACCCTTCTTAATGGCCGCCGTAAAAATGAGTTTGCCGGAGAACGTTACTTAATCACTCTGGATGCTGATTCAATAGAAGCCGGAGGAACACAAAGAATCATTAACATTGTTTCGGGGTTAGGATGTGCCTATGCTATCTATTCTACGAGAAAACACGGGAGCGCGGCACCGCGTCTTCGTATCATTGTTCCCCTTGATAGAAGCTGTAACGCAGAGGAATATGAGGCGGTAGCAAGAAAACTCGCATCCTTTATTGATATGAATATATTTGACCCTACGACTTTTGAAGCGGTTCGTTTGATGTACTGGCCAAGCTGCAGCAGAGACAGTGAATATGTATTTCTTTATGAAGATAAGCCATTTTTATCTGTGGACGGGATGCTTGGCACTTATAAGGAATGGAAGGATATAAGCGAGTGGCCGACAGTTCCGGGTGCGGTTAAGATAAGAGAACGCTCGGCAAGAAAACAGGGCGACCCATTAAGCAAAACGGGTATTGTAGGAGCATTTTGTAAAAACTATTCCATTGAAGAAGCAATGGACAAATTTATTCCGGGAACATACGAAGCGTGTGGAAATGGGAGGTTTACGTTTGCAGGCGGCTCAACTGTGGGCGGGGCTGTTTTATATGATGATAAGTTTCTCTACAGCCATCATGCAACGGACCCCTGTTCCGGTAAATTGGTAAATGCTTTTGATATGGTGCGTTTGCACCTGTTTGGTGATGAGGATGAAGATTCGTTACCAGATACTCCAACGAACAGACTACCGTCGTATAGTAAAATGTGTGCCTACATAGCAGAACGTGATGAAATTAAACAGATTATCATGCATGAGAAAATGGAACGAGTACAGGCAGCATTTGGATCGACAGAACCCGTTAGCAACACTTACGACCCATCCTGGGTAAATAAGCTTGCTGTCCATCCAAATTCGGGAAATCCGGTTAGCACACCGTTAAATATGAAGTTGATACTGGAGAACGACCCGGCTCTTGCAGATAAATTTTATCTGGATGAATTTGCCGGCAGAATATTTATCACGGGACAGCTGCCCTGGAATGCCAAATTTCAGACACCCAGAGTATGGTGTGATGCGGATGATGCTGCACTGCGGAATTATTTTTCGGATGCTTACAATATTACCGGAAAAGAGAAAATCAGTGATTCCCTTGCAGAAGTTATTCATAAAAGAAAATGCCATCCCCTTAGAAACTATCTGACAGGACTTGTATGGGACGGAGTACCACGAGTAAATACCTTGTTAACAGATTATCTCGGAGCACAGGATAGTGCCTATACGAGAGCGGCTATTAGAAAATGTCTGATTGCTGCAGTTGCGAGAGTTTTTCGACCGGGAATTAAGTTTGACAACATGATTGTATTAGCAGGCAAACAGGGAATCGGAAAGAGTACCTTTTGGAATAAATTAGGACTTAGCTGGTATTCCGACAGCTTAAACACATTCGATGGAAAAGAGGCTTCTGAATTGTTACAAGGCTATTGGATCATAGAGGTTGGTGAGTTAGCCGGATTAAATCGGTCAGAGATTAACACTATAAAGGGCTTTTTAAGTAAACAGGAAGATATCTACAGAGCGCCGTATGGAAGAAGAACGGTACCGCATCCGAGAAGCTGTATTATTGTAGGAACAACGAACGATGTAGAGTTTTTGAGGGATAAGACCGGAAATCGTAGATTTTGGCCCGTTGATTTAGGAAAACAGCTTCCGACAAAGAGCGTATGGCACGATTTGCCGCAAGAGGTGAATCAGATATGGGCAGAAGCGGTGGAATATTATCGGAGAGCAGAGCCGTTATATATGGATGCCCAGATTGAGGAATTAGCCAAGGAAGCACAGGAAGGGCATTTAGAAAGTGATCCGCGAGAAGGTGTGATATTGAATTTCCTGGATGCCTTAGTGCCGGAAGACTGGAACGGACGAGACGAAGAAAATCGAAGAACCTTCTACATGAATGGTTTTAGTAATCAGGCGATATGCACGGTAACGCGTGACCGCATATGCGCTGTGGAGCTTTGGGTGGAGTGCTTTAAACAGGATAAAGGAAAAATGAAAAATTCAGATGCAAAAATACTGAATGACATTTTGAGGCATTTACCGGAATGGGAAGAAGTAAAAACACCAAGAAAAACAGTAGCGTATGGAAGTCAGAGAGTATTTGTGAGAAAAACTACAGAACCTCAAACACAGTAGTAAAGATTGTAGATTTTGTATTTTGTAGTCAACTACAAGCGACAAAGAACTACAATTCAAAAAAGGCTTTGTAGGTGCATCAAAACCGCATAAATACAATAAAAACTACAATAACTACAAAAT
>CAYVUF010000301.1:0-2622 GCA_964454605.1 uncultured Bacteroides sp. | reverse complement strand
GTGTACCAGTAAGCCCCCTTTAAAAAATTGTAAGACCGCAGGGAGGTGACGTTTCGTGGGCGAGGTACTATCTCAAAATGAGATTGATAATCTACTTGCAGCATTGAGCAGTGGAGAAATTGATGCGGATCAGATGCAGGATGCCGGGGATAAACAGGTTAAGAATTATGATTTTAAACGACCTACGAAATTCTCCAAGGAACATCTTCGTACTTTGGAAATTATATATGAACATTATGGACGATTGTTATCAACTAATCTTCCAATATACTTAAGAAAGAATGTGCAGGTTTCGGTAGCAACTTCGGAAACCGTTATCTTTTCTGAGTTCAGCAATGCGTTGTCAAATCCGTTGCTGTTAGGAGTTGTTAACTTTCAGCCGTTAGGCGGAACGATTCTGGTGGAGTTATCGGCGAATCTTGGATTTGCCATGATAGACAGAATGCTTGGTGGACAGGGAGATACTCTGGAAAAGAGCAGGGAATTTTCTGAAATCGAAATGACAATTATTGAGAAGATGATGGTTGTTTGCATGCAGTTGATGCGGGAACCATGGAAGAACGTAGTGGATATCAATCCTGTTATGGAGCGAATTGAAACAAATTCTCAGTTCGCACAGATTATTGCACCAAGTGATATGATAGCCTTGATTACCTTGAATATGAAAATAGGTGAGGTGGAAGGTTTTGTCAATGTATGTTTACCTTTCTTTACTTTGGAAAGCGTAATGGATAAATTGAACACCAAGTTCTGGTATGCAAATATGCAGAAACAGAATGAGGAAGATTATGAAGAATACATAGAAACATTGATTCGCAGGGTTGATGTACCTGTGAAAGCAGTGTTAGGAAAAAGTCAGGTATCCGTTAACGATTTCGTTAATTTGCAGGTTGGCGATATCATACGGTTAGACACTGATATAAACAATGACTTGAATGTTTATGTCGGCAATATTAAAAAATTCACCGCATTACCGGGCTCCAACAAGGATAAGTATGCTGTCAGAGTAACGTCGGTAATTAGAGAGGGGGAATAGAAGCATGGATGGAATGTTATCACAAGATGAAATAAATGCGTTGTTAAGCGGTGTAGATACTACGACTGACAGTAGTGCTGCAATGAATGAAGCACCAGCAGGAGAAGTTGTTATTGACAATAGCCTGTTATCTGATATCGAGAAAGATGCTATTGGAGAAGTTGCCAATATCAGCATGGGTTCTTCCGCAACTACTTTATATTCTCTTGTTAACCGAAAAGTAAATATTACAACCCCGATTGTAAAATTGGCAACTTGGGAAAACGTACTGGAAGAATATGAAAAACCATGCGTATTTATTCAGATTAAATATACAGTAGGTCTGGATGGCTCCAATATAATGATATTGAAGGAGCATGATGTGAAAGTTATCACAGATTTGATGATGGGTGGTGACGGAAGCAATACAGATGGAGAACTGGGAGAATTGCACCTTAGTGCAATCTCAGAAGCGATGAACCAGATGATGGGTTCCGCAGCTACTTCTCTTTCTACAATGTTAGGAAAGATGATAGATATCAGTCCGCCGGAAGCAACCTTGATTGACTTGACCGCACATAAAACAGGAGGCGATATAGCGCGGTTTTTAGAAGAAACATTTGTTAAAGTTTCTTTCCATATGGAAATTGATGATTTGGTAGATTCTACTATCATGCAGTTGTATCCGATTGATTTTGCAAAAGAATTGTGCAACACATTTTTAGGTTCCCAGTTGGGAGAGGAAGCACCAGCACCGGCTCCTACGCCTGCACCTGCTGCTCCGGCGCAGCCGACAGCACCGCAGCCTTCTGCACCAGCACCGCAGATGGATATGGGACAGCCACAGATGAACATGGGAATGCCACAGATGCAAATGGGAATGCCGCAGATGGATATGAGCCAGATGAATCAAATGCAAATGGGAATGCCGCAGATGAACATGGGAATGCCACAGATGAATATGGGAATGCCACAAATGATGGGAATGCCGCAGATGATGCAGAACACCAGCATTCAGCCTGCGCAGTTCCAAAGTTTTTCTAATGATTACAATGCAGCACAGAGTCAGGAAAATATTGGCTTGATACGGGATGTTCCTCTGGAAGTTACAGTAGAGTTGGGCAGAACCTCAAAGTCTATTTCAGATATTCTTGATTTTGCACCGGGAACCATTATTGAGCTGGATAAAATAGCTGGTGAACCAATCGATGTATTGGTAAATGGCAAGTTTGTAGCCAAAGGTGAAGTAGTTGTCATTGAAGAGAGCTTTGGCGTTCGTGTAACTGAAATTATTAAATAGTATGTGATAGGAGAAGAAAGAATGGCTAAAAATGTTTTAATATGTGATGATGCAGCGTTCATGCGTATGATGATTAAAGATATCCTGACAAAAAATGGATATAATGTTGCAGGTGAAGCAGAGAACGGTGTAAAAGCAGTTGAGAAGTACAATGAATTAAAACCGGACTTAGTGCTTATGGATATTACAATGCCGGAAATGGATGGCATTCAGGCACTGAAGAAAATTAAAGAAGCTGATGCAGGCGCAATGGTTATTATGTGTTCTGCTATGGGTCAGCAGGCAATGGTTATTGAATCTATCCAGT
>CAYVUF010000300.1:0-2624 GCA_964454605.1 uncultured Bacteroides sp. | reverse complement strand
GTATAAGATTGATATGGGTATTGTATTGAACATAATATTATTAGAATTAATCATTGTCTAAATAATACGACGTAGAAACATCGATGTTATAGAAGTTTTTTTCTAAATCTGTAAATGAAAAAAATTCAATAGTAATTATCTTTGAAGTTTTTTGAATGTGAAAATCTTTAACTACTATGTTGGATTCCTTTAATAAAGAAAAAGGCTCTATTATGTGGTTCTCTAATTCTCTTTTTTTCAACTTTGGCAAGTGTAATTGTTCTTCCAAATTAGAAAATGAAATTACTGTTGTGGTTGCCGGATATATATTAGTTCTAATGGATTGTAAATACATGAGTATGTTTTTTGCCTTAACAGGGGCAATTTGATTATAAATATTCTTCATGATTGAATAATTCATCTGATTTTTAATAGATTCTTTAAAAAAAGGGGATGGTTGAATTTCTAATACCATTTTCGTCAAATCACAATCCTTTAAACGTTCAATCAATGAATTAGTTCCATACCCATCCATGAAATCTATGCTACTGATGGATTGTTCTTCATTATTTTCGTTAACAAATCGATACAGCACATCAAAAAAGCTAATTCTACCGCCACCACTTATCTTCCCAGTTTGAGTTTCTTGGATAATATCTATTCTTTGTCCTGCAAGTTTAATAATTCTTTCAATGGTTGGCAAGTAAGTACGTTTGCTCGTTTGCGAATAGCAGGCTGATACAATATCCACTAATCTGATTTTCTTAGAACCTGAATTAACATCTAGCACGTTAAACATGCTATATATTGTGTTAAGAATATGAAAGTCCATAGAATCAAGCACCTTGGCATATGAGGTTAATTCTTTGTCAATTCGAAGTTGGTTAATTAATTCATTTTGTTTTCCAGCAACTATAGTTTCACGAAAGTCACCAGACAAGGAATTAATATAAGTATGTATTTTTTGGGTACCAGAATCTGTAGTTGTTTCATAGTCCGAATAAACAGTTATCTGAGAGTTACTAACCTCATATTCAATAGGCATTTCTGTCGAAACAAGAGAAAATAAGTTATTATCATAAGTACCACGCGGTGTCTTAAGCAAATATCCATCTATCGGATTGTCATAGTATTCATTATGGATTATATCAAAAATATGATATGCAAGATCATATTCTAGACATTTTGCGATTCGCTTTGCACCAATTTTATTAAAAAACATAAATAAAGAAATATCATATTTTGAATTACTTGCCCATTCCGTTATCTTTTCGAATTGCTCTTCAATGTAGCAATCTATACTTTCATAGTAAGGAATGGATGGATTTGTGTGCATCAACTCAAAATACATTTGGGCATTTTGGGTAAGGTATTGCGGATTTTGCGATGTCATCGTCCCATTCTTTTCTTCACATACAACTTTATATAAATATTTCTTTCGATCTCTTCTGCTAGTATTAGATATCGTCCGTAATTTCGAAATTGAAATATTCTTACTTATATTTGTTGATAAAATATATAAGATAAACTGTTGTAAAGAAGGGGTACAGGAAATGGAAATACTCTCCGTATTACACCATTCTTTCATAATATTATATATTTCGTTTTGAATAGGAATATTTTGCAGATCATTTGTAAAATACATTTTAATATTATCTGGCATCATCAATGTTAACTGGTATGACATATTATAGAATTGTTCAGTATTCTTCATATTATAACCTCTTTTCTAATAAGTGCTAAAGCAATTAGAAATCAATATTTGTATTTTCTTTTTTATATTAACATAAAAACCAAAATAAATCCAGATGATGTATGTTTAAACCTTGATTTTAAGGGAAGTGTGGGGTATTATAAAATCAAAAAGCAAATCAAAAATAGAAATTTATAAAGGAGGTGCCTTGTGGGATTGTTAGGGGAAAAAGGACCTGTATTGGCAAAACGTTCAAATAAAGAAGATGATAATATGGATGCATTAGATGTATTTATGAACTCAATTCCGAGATATAAAGAATCAGAGAGTAATATATCTAAAGACTACACTTCTATCAGACAACCAGTGAGTGACGTGGAAGAAAAAGCTGAAGAAGAAAAAAAAATAGAAGAAACCTCTGATATTCTTGATGATGTGGAACACATTGATGATTCATCTGTAGAGATTTTTGATACCAATATAGATGAGGATGAAACAGGAGAAATAATTAAAGGTTTAAATATAGATAGTGTGGTTCCTGACGATATGGAATTTGGTTCTAATGCAGTAGCGCGCGCACTGGGAGTGACAACTCAATCCATACGTAATTATTGTAACACATATGCCAAATTTTTAGATATAGAAACGACAAAAAGTGGAACAAGAAGATATCGCATGAAAGATATTCGAAAGCTGCATAGAATTATTTCTATTAAGAATGATAGAGGATATACTACACAACAGATGCTTTCCTTTTTAGAGAATGACGGAAAAGAAGAAATAATTGTAACGGATGCGGAAAGGATGAAAGCACTTGCAGATTCTGTGGCAGATAAGGTATTTGAAAAGCTATTTGATTATATACAATCTGCCGGCATGTTGGAACAACTAAGTGAAAAAGAGAAAGCAATTATGGTTCAGCAAAAAGAAATGATTAATGCAGTAAATCATG
>CAYVUF010000299.1:0-2628 GCA_964454605.1 uncultured Bacteroides sp. | reverse complement strand
TGGTATTTGGTATTATGATAATTACCATTCCGATGTACAAAAAAGTACAGGCAGGACTGGACAGGATTCTTGGCAAAACAAGGGAAAATCTGACGGGTGTCAGAGTCATTCGTGCTTTTCATAAGGAAGAGAAGGAAATTGCAGAATTTGAAGAAAGCAACCAGATGCTGACCCAGATGCAGCTTTTTGTGGGAAAAATTGCAGCACTGACAAATCCGGTTACGTTTATCATTGTGAATGCAGCTACAATTGCGCTGATATATACAGGAGCAGTGCGAGTAGAGAATGGGAACATTACACAGGGTGAAGTGGTTGCTTTGGTAAACTATATGTCACAGATTCTGGTTGAACTTGTGAAGTTAGCCAATCTGATTATTACGGTTACTAAATCCTTTGCCTGTGCAAACCGCATTGAAAGTGTTCTGGAAATGCGCTCCAGTATGGAATGGAAGCAGAAAACCACTGATGGGGCAGAACAAAAGAATGTTTTGCCAGAAGGCAGCGAAGCAGAGGAGTATGCAGTGGTGTTCGACCATGTATCACTTACCTATAAGGGAGCCGGGGATGAGTCTTTGACGGACATAGATTTCCGGGCAAAGAAGGGAGAAACCATTGGCATTATCGGCGGCACCGGTTCTGGAAAATCTTCGTTGGTGCATCTGATTCCACGTTTCTATGATGCCACCAAAGGCTGTGTCAGAATCGATGGCAAAAATGTGAAAGAATATGAAATGGATGAACTGCGCGAAAAAATTGGGATTGTTATGCAGAAGGCGGTTCTTTTTCAGGGAACAATCAGAGAAAATCTTTTATGGGGAAATGGCAATGCTTCTGAGGCAGATATGAACAGGGCATTGGAAATTTCACAGGCAAAGGAATTTGTGGATAGTAAGCCGGGCGGTCTGGAAGCAAAGATTTCCCAAGGCGGTAAAAATCTATCCGGCGGACAAAGACAGCGTCTGACAATTGCAAGAGCTGTTGTAAGGGAGCCGGAGATTTTGATTCTTGATGATAGTGCATCAGCACTGGACTATGCCACAGATGCCAAGCTGCGCCAGGCACTTCGAAGTATGGACGGAGAAACAACAGTGTTTATCGTATCACAGAGAACTTCTTCCATTCAGCATGCCGACCAGATTATTGTGCTGGAGGATGGACATGTGGCAGGAATCGGAACCCATGAAAGCCTGCTTGAGAGTTGTGAGGTATATAAAGAAATTCATTATTCACAGGCCTAAAGAGGGATGCAGGAGGAAACAGAAATGGAAACAAAGAAAGCAAAACAGAAGGATACTTTGAAAAAAGTACTTTGTTATATCAGAAAATATTGGATTTATCTGGTTATTTCTATTGTTGCAGCGGCAGTTACCGTAGCCTTTACGCTATATCTGCCTATTTTGACCGGAGATGCGATTGATTTAATTATAGAAAAAGGAAAAGTGGATTTTCCGGGGATTTTTGTTATTTTGAAGAAAATGGCAGTGATTATTCTGCTGACAGCTTTTGCCCAGTGGCTTATGAATGTCTGCAATAATAAACTGACTTACCGGATTGTGCAGGATGTCAGAAACGATGCCTTTCACAAACTGGAAATTTTACCCTTAAAGTACATTGACGGACATTCTTATGGGGAAGTTGTAAGCCGGGTTATTGCAGATGTTGACCAGTTCGCAGATGGACTGCTGATGGGCTTTACCCAGTTTTTTACCGGTGTGATTACGATTCTTGGAACGCTTGGCTTTATGCTCAGCATCCATGTAGGAATTACCGGAGTTGTTGTTTTGATTACACCATTATCCTTTCTGGTTGCAAGTTTTATTGCAAGAAAAACTTTTGTAATGTTTAAAAAACAGTCGGAAACCAGAGGAGAGCAGACTGCTTTTATTGATGAAATGATTGGAAATCAGAAGATAGTACAGGCTTACTCTTATGAAGATGAGTCGATGGAGAAATTTGATGAAATCAATGACCGCTTGCAGGAGGCATCTTTGAAAGCTATTTTCTTCTCATCAATTACCAATCCGTCCACTCGTTTTGTGAACAATCTGGTGTATGCAGGTGTGGCGATTACCGGAGCCATGCTGGCAATCCGGGGCGGTATCAGTGTGGGACAGCTTTCCTGTTTCTTAAGTTATGCCAACCAGTATACGAAACCATTTAACGAAATTTCGGGTGTGGTTACGGAACTTCAGAATGCCCTTGCCTGTGCGGCACGTATTTTTGAGCTCATTGAGGAAACACCGCAGACAGAAGAACCGGAGAATGCAGTGGTATTGGAAGATGTGGATGGCAGTGTAGCGTTAGAAAATGTATCTTTTTCCTATGTACCAGAGAAAAAGCTGATTCAGCATTTTAACCTTGCAGTAAAACCGGGACAGCGAGTTGCCATTGTAGGCCCTACTGGATGTGGCAAAACAACGATTATCAATTTGCTGATGCGTTTTTATGATGTAGAGGAAGGTCAGATAAAGGTAAGCGGTCATGATATCCGGGAAGTAACCCGGAAAAGCCTGCGCAGCAGTTATGGTATGGTGCTTCAGGAAACATGGCTGAAAACAGGAACGATTCGTGAGAATATCGTGATGGGCAAACCGGATGCTACGGAAGAAGAAGTGATTGCAGCAGCAA
>CAYVUF010000298.1:0-2644 GCA_964454605.1 uncultured Bacteroides sp. | reverse complement strand
CATAACCCCATTCCTTTTCTTCAATATCTTCAATCCAACGCTGTAATTTCATAACCATCTTGGTTCCCTTTGGCATTAACAGCGGAAGTCCCTGACCGATAACATCAACAGTTGCAAACAATTCCATCTCTCGTCCCAGTTTGTTGTGGTCACGTCGTTTGATATCCTCCAGGTGCTCCAGATAAGCAGCCAGCTCTTCCTTTTTCTGGAAAGCAGTACCATAAATACGCTGTAACTGTGCTTTGTTAGAATCTCCTCTCCAATATGCCATAGAGGAAGAAATCAGTTTAAATGCCTTCACCGCTTTTGTACTCATCAGGTGCGGACCTGCACATAAATCCACGAAACCACCCTGGTCGTAGAAAGAAATTTCTGCATCTTCTGGCAAGTCCTGAATCAGCTCTACCTTATATGGCTCTCCTTTTTCCTCCATAAATTTGATTGCTTCTGCTCTTGGCATAGTAAAACGTTCAATCTTATGACCTTCTTTGATGATTTTCTTCATCTCTGCTTCCAATTTATCCAAGTCTTCTCTGGAAAATGGCTCTGCATCAAAGTCATAGTAAAAACCTTCCTCAATCGCAGGTCCGATGGTTACTTTGGCATCTGGGAACAATCTTTTCACTGCTTCTGCCAGAATATGGGAAGCTGTGTGTCTGATAACACGAAGTCCTGCTTCATCATTTGCAGTAACAATATTCAGTTCACAATCCTTATCAATCACTGTTCTTAAATCTTCTACCTTGCCATCTACTTCTCCGGCACAGGCAGCTCTTGCCAGACCTTCTGAAATGTCTGCTGCAATTTCGTAAATACTCATCGGCTGAGCATATTCTTTGCTGGAACCATCTTTTAATGTAATTTTCATTTTCTCTTCTCCTTATCTTCCTTACTATTATTATTTGCACTATGATTTCCATTATTACTTCCGTTATGACTTCCAAGCGTGAAATTCAGTCCATGCGTAAACGGTGCACAAATCAAACCGATTACCATTCCCAATAACACAAGGCAGGCACCTGCAAGAAAACATTCCCTACCGGTTATCAGATACTTATTTCTTAACATATCGGCTGTGGTTTCTTTCACTTCTGTCCAAGTCTTTTTTACCGTTTCCAAATTCTCCATAAGCTACCTTTCCTTTCCTACATAATAAAAAGTCCCTCACACTGCAATTGCAATGTAAGGGACGTATATACGCGGTTCCACCCTGTTTGCTCTGTGCGCCTATGACGACTTACCAGAACCTCTCATTAGATGATAACGGAATCACCGGACCGGATTGGGGTCACTCAGAGTTAGTTTTCAAATGCTTCCGGTAAAGGTACTCGCAGCAAAATGTACCTCTCTCTGTTACGTTCCACACTCTACTCTTCTCATCAACGTGTTAAACTTATTTTATTCCAAAAAGCAAAATAAGTAAAGAAGTTTTTTAATAACCAAATTCCTGTGCCCAATACCACTGTCCATCTGCTTTATACACAGCTATCCCTATTTTCTTATAGCCGGGATACAGAATATTATCTTTATGCTCAGGGGATGCCATCCATGCTTTCATCGCATCTTCTGCACTGTGATAACCTTTGGCAAGATTCTCTCCATAAACTACCTTCTCATTGGTTGTCCACCACTCACTGCCATCTGGCCTTGTATGGGAAAAAACGGTTACTATTTCCTTAGCACGAACTTCTGCCGCTGCCGCCAGCTCATAATCCCAGATTAACACCGGCAATCCGATTGCTTTTCTCTCCTGATTCACTTTTGCATACACTGCAGATGCATCCTGCGAAACATTCTCCAGCGAAATCGTATTTCCCGAAACGGTTGCCGCTGTATTGCCGGAAACACTTCGTCTTTCAAACAACACCATTTCTTCGTTTGCTGCAATATAAATTTCCTGTCCGTCTATACAGGCAATCCGCCTGATGGAAGACGTTTCCTGCTCTATTTCCGCTTCCTTACCGCATCCTGCCATTGCCAGAACAGTCAGCAGGGCTGCCAGTAAAAGTATGCCTCTATTCTTTTTCACTTTCTTACTCTTTACGCGTTTTTTCCACAGCATTTTTTATATTTCTTTCCGCTACCACATGGACATGGGTCATTTGGATATACCTTCGGTCCTTTATGAATTGTGGTAGACTCTTTCTGCTCCTTGTAAAGACTCTTTCTGGTTTCTTCGTCAAAAATATCGTTCCATGCTTCCAGATTGTATAACCAGTCCGCACCTGCTGCCACCATATTTTTGTAAAGAAGTTCTTTGTCAAATCCAAGATTAACTTTGGTATCTTCTTCCATTTCTTCAATTGGATTTGCTTCTTTCAAGCTGTCATTGATACCATCTAAGAAACCAACCATAGTCATAATATCAATATTATATTTTTCTGCCAGTTCTTTGACAGTACCTTCTACTACTTCATCCGGATTTTTCAAAAGTTCTGCATACATTTCTTTTTCTTTCATAAAGTAAGCAGACCATAATCTCTGTAAATCACCTTTATTGGCTGTTTCAGAATACGCCATATCACGCCACTGTTTTAATAATGCCATTTCAAATACCACCTTTATCCTGTATTCAAACAACTATATCTTGTTGTTACCTCGTTAGTATATAACATTTTATAGAAAAAGTAAAATTATTTTTCAC
>CAYVUF010000297.1:0-2645 GCA_964454605.1 uncultured Bacteroides sp. | reverse complement strand
GTGGAAATCTCTCTTTTCCACCATAATATTCATAAATAATGCGGGCACAGGACGGTGCTATCCGGCTCTCACCCTTATATTTTCCTTCCAGTTCATTTCGCTCAAACTCACTGGAATGATGGTCAAACCACAAGCCGCAGCCTTCTACAAAAGGTACGTTTGCCAGACAATCATCTTCTGTAATCTCTACCAATCCATCCTGTAAATCCTTGGGATGTGCAAATTTCCAATGGTCGATTACTCCAACCTCTTTTAATAATGCTCCACACGCAAGACCATCGAAATCAGAACGTGTTACTAACCTCATTGCCTTATCCTCTCTTTCTCCGAAATACCTCTTCCCCGAATACGGTTTTCGATAAACACAAATATTTCCTCTATCCTCTATAATGCCATATTTAGCCGACTCCGTCAATATTTCGCAGTTTTTCCTGAACTCTGCCTTCCGATTCTTCCCGCACACTCTACTCAGAATTCCTGCTTATTTCCTGTATTCCCTTGGTTTTCTGCTGTATACAACTCTGGCTGTCTTTTCTCCGGCAAATCAGACTGACCTGACACCTGTTTCTGCTGTGCTCTCTGCACCTGCTTCTCACGCTCCCGCAAGGCTTCTTCATATCCTTTCAATGCCGCAAATGGCATAAACTGCTTTGCACGTTCTGCCCTATCCATTTTAGGTCTGTTCCCCACTCTTGTGTCCTCCTATCTGCTGGTTTCGCTCTCTTGCAGTTGCACCCTCTTCCAGATTCATCCCTTTCAGAATCGCATTTTTACCATACTTTTTCTTAATCTCCAGCATTGCCTTCTGCACACTTCTTTCCTTCTCCCGTTCCTTCGGACTATGAAATAACTCATACTGCATATAACCTTCCTCTGTCACATTATTGAAGGAAATATTAATCCGATGTACCGGTGCCCATTTATGGATTACAATCTTCTCATATAGCTGCTCCATCTGCGGTAGAATAGTACACGCCGAGCTGGTTTCTGCTGACAGTTGAATACTTCCTTTTGCAGGTTCCAGATGCGCCGAGTTCGCATATCCCACATACAAAGTAATGGATTTCGTAACCAGTCCCTTTTCCACCAGTTCCAGGCACAGCATATCTGCCATTTCTTTTACAACCAGCTTCGCCTTCTCATATTCATAATCACACCCCAGTACCTGCCCACTGCTAAGACAGTTTGTAGAGGGTTTGTAATTTTTAATATCCTCCATGGTGGTTGTTTCCCTTCCCCAGGCATGGTCGATAAGAAGCTCAGCATCCACTCCAAACATACGGTACAGCATATCTTCATCCGCCTGTGCTATTTCACCCATGGTATAAATTCCACACTGCTTCAACCGATTCGCTATACCTGCTCCAATACGCCAGAAATCCGTAATAGGCTGATGATTCCATAAAGTACTGCAATAAGTTTCTTCCGTTAAAATTCCAATATGATTTTCTGCTCTCTTGGCAGTAATGTCCATTGCTATTTTAGCCAGATACAGGTTTGTCCCCACGCCGCAGGATGCTGTAATTCCAGTGGTTTCAAAAACATCCTGCATCATGGTTACCCCCAGTTCCTGTGCATCCATGTGGTACATCGCAAGATAATCTGTCACATCCATAAATACCTCATCAATCGAATAAACATGGATATCTTCCTTCGCAATATATTTTAAATAAATAGAATAGATATCCGCAGAAACATCTATATAGTGCTGCATTCGCGGTGGCGCCATAATGTAAGATACGTGTTCCGGAATCTGAAACACACGACATCGATTCGAAATTCCCAATTTTTTCATTGCCGGTGTTATTGCAAGACATATCGTTTTCTCGGAACGCTCTGGGTCTGCCACTACCAGGTTCGTTGTCATTGGGTCCAGTCCTCTGTCCACGCATTCGACAGAGGCATAAAAAGATTTTAAATCAATGCACAAATAGGCTTTCTGGTTCATTTCACACTCCTCTTTTTACAAACATATGTTCTTTTAGTTTAACATATCTTGTCTTCTATTTCAATTGGAATGTATCTCCATCCAGACCAAAGCCTTCAGAAGGCACAAAATCTTTTCCGAGTGCCCAGACTAATGGCTAAGGCTCTCTCTATTTTCTGCATGGATTTCGTTCCCACATTTCCCAAATAATTTTCCAATCTGCTTTTATCAATGGTTTTTATCTGTTCCAGACATACCGTACCGCTGCATTTCAATCCCCTGACTCCTCGTATTTTCACATGTGTCGGCAAAGGTTTCTTCTTTTTCGTTGTCATCACTGCTACTATCGTCGTTGGTGCATACTGGTTGCCAATGTCATTCTGAATCACTAATACCGGTCTTCTTCCTCTCTGCTCACTTCCACAGGACTGCTCAATGCCATCCAGATTGGCATAATAAATATCTCCCCGCTGCAAAATAGTTCCCTGTTCTTCTCGTTTCCTTTCTTTCATAAAATACCCCTTTCCTACCTTCTTTGTCCTTGCATCAATGTGTCGGACTACTTTCATTTAATTGTTTTTCCTTGCTTTTTTCATGGAATACCTTTTTTTCATCATAACAAAAGAAAAGTCCGAAAAAACGGACTTTTCCTTTTAGGAGAGCACCTAAAAATGAATTTTTAACTGCTTGTTTTTGCTTGCAACTACTTTTGCAAACT
>CAYVUF010000296.1:0-2699 GCA_964454605.1 uncultured Bacteroides sp. | reverse complement strand
TAAGTACGAGGTGCAGAAAATGAGCAAAAGTTTTAATGACTTATTATCTAAGGTATCTGAGTGCAGCGTAAAAAAAGTCGCTGTCGCAGTTGCTCAGGACAGTGCTGTATTAGAAGCGGTACAGGCTGCAAAAGAGCGAAACATCGCAGAAGCAATTCTGGTTGGTGATGAAGACAAAATCAAAGAAATTGCTGCTTCCATGAATATTGATATCAGCGCTTTTGAAATCGTTGATGAAAAAGACAATTATACCGCTGCCTTAAAAGCAGTTGAATTAGTACATAATGGCGAAGCTGATATGTATATGAAAGGTCTGATTGACACAAAATCATTCTTAAAGAGTGTTCTGGATAAGGAAGTTGGTTTAAGAACTGGCAACCCATTATCCCATGTCTGTGTATTTGAAGTAGAAGGCATCGACCATCTGTTATTCTTATCTGACGTTGCTTTCATGACTTATCCTACTTTGGAAGATAAAGTACACATCATTGAAAACACTGTTGAGGTATGTCATGCATGCGGTATTCCAAATCCAAAGGTTGCTCCTCTGGCAGCAGTAGAAGTGGTTAACCCGAAAATGCCTGTTACCGTAGAAGCACAGGAATTAACCCAGATGTGTGAAGATGGTAAAATTACAGGCTGTATCGTAGATGGTCCTCTTTCCTTTGACCTTGCAATTGACCCGGAAGCTGCGAAACACAAAGGTGCAGAAGACAGAAAAATTGTTGGCGATGCTGATGTTCTTCTTTTCCCTGACATCCATGCCGGCAATCTGGTATACAAATGTCTGGTACACACAGCAAATGTAAAGAACGGAAATATTTTAACTGGTACAAAGGCTCCTGTTATTTTAACCTCCCGTTCTGATGATTTCGAAACAAAAGTAAACTCTATCGCACTTGGTGCGGTTGTAGCAGAAGCTTTAAAGAATTGCTAAGACAATAAATCAAATTAAGAAAGGAAGAAAGTTATGGCTGTTAAAAGTTTAATTATTAACCCAGGTTCTACTTCTACAAAAATCGGTGTGTTTGAGGATGAAACATTATTATTCGAAGAAACCTTAAGACACTCCACAGAAGAAATTGCTCAGTATGCTTCTATCGTAGACCAGAAAGATTTCCGCAAAAATATTATTATCAATCTGTTAAAGGAAAAAGATTTTGATATCCATTCCTTAAATATGGTCGTTGGCCGCGGTGGTATGCTGAAACCAATTCCAGGCGGTACTTATGCTGTCAGTGATGATTTATTAGAAGATTTGAAAATCGGAAAACAGGGACAGCATGCTTCCAATTTAGGTGGTATTCTGGCAAGAGAAATCGGTGATTCCATCGGTGTTCCTTCTTACATCGTTGACCCGGTTGTTGTAGACGAATTAGAGCCTGTTTCCAGATATTCTGGTGTACCGGAACTTCCAAGAACCAGTGTATTCCATGCTTTGAATCAGAAAGCAGTTGCCAAACGTTATGCAAAAGAAATCGGCAAAGCATACAGTGATTTAAATCTGGTTGTTGTTCATATGGGCGGTGGCGTATCCGTTGGTGCTCATAAACTTGGTAAAGTTGTTGATGTTTTCAATGCTTTGGATGGCGATGGTGCTTTTTCTCCCGAAAGAGCCGGTGCTGTTCCTAGCGGCGCACTTATCAAAATGTGCTTCTCTGGTAAATATACTGAGAAAGAAGTATATAAGAAAATCGTTGGTAACGGTGGTTTCAATGCTTACTGCGGAACAAACGACATGAGAGATGTTGAGAAAATGGTTGACAATGGAGATGCCAAAGTTACAGAAATCCGCGATGCTTTCGTTACACAGGTTGCAAAAGACATCGGTTCAATGGCTTGTGTATTAAATGGAAAAGTTGACCAGATTATTGTAACCGGTGGTATTGCTTATGATAAAGGTGTCGTAAGCGGACTGAAAGAAAAAGCCGAATGGATTGCACCTATGACAATTTATCCTGGTGAAGATGAGCTGCTTGCACTTGTTCAGGGTGGGCTTCGTGTATTAAATGGCGAAGAAGCTGCTATGACTTACTAAGTTCTGTAATCTAAAAGCTGCTGCACGCATAGCGTGCAGCAGCTTATTTTTTTGCAATACTATTATTTTCGAAAAAACTTAAATCAGCTTAAACTTATTTACTTCGCCTTTCAGATAATCTGCCTGGTCAGAAAGTTCACGACTGGTAGCAGAAGTTTCTTCTGCTGCAGAGGAGTTAGTCTGAATGTTTCCGGAAATCTGTTCAATTCCCATCTGAATCTGATTCAGCATATCTGCCTGTTGTCTGGAAGTATCACTGGAGGTTTTCGCTGCATCTCCAAAGAATTTAATGCTTTCCAGAACGCTCTCGATTCCTTCTACTGTCTTCTCCATAATTTCATTACCCTGCTGGATTTCATCCATACACTGAACAATCAACTGTTTGGTATCCACAGCAGACTGAGCACTGTCGGATGCAAGTTTACCAATCTGGTCTGCAACGACAGCAAATCCTCTTCCTGCCTCTCCTGCTCTTGCCGCCTCAATAGAAGCATTCAGGGAAAGCAGATTGGTCTGGGATGCAATATCTTCAATAGCTGTAATAATATCACGAATTTTCAAAGAAGTATCATTGATAACCTGCATTGCATTTGTCAGATTAAGCAGATTCTGCTGGCTCTGGTCTGCCTGTTGCTCTGCCACCGTAATCTTCGCATATGCC
>CAYVUF010000295.1:0-2712 GCA_964454605.1 uncultured Bacteroides sp. | reverse complement strand
GTCTATGAAGTGATGCAGGAAAGCGGTATCAAAGAGGGTATCCTGTTTCTGGATGAAATAAACTGTGTATCCGAAACGTTAGCGCCTTCCATGCTTCAGTTTTTACAATACAAAGTGTTTGGGCGACATAAAGTACCGGAGGGATGGGTTATCGTGACAGCCGGAAATCCGCCGGAATACAATAAGTCGGTTCGGGAATTTGATATTGTTACCTTAGACCGCATGAAAATTCTGGAGGTAGAAGCGGATTATGGAGTCTGGAAGGAATATGCCAAAGAGAGAAATATTCATACAGCAATTCTGAATTATCTGGATATGAAAAAAGAAGATTTCTATCAGGTAGAAACAACGGTTCGGGGTAAAAATTATATAACAGCACGAGGCTGGGAAGATTTATCGGTTGTGATACAGCTTTATGAAGAAGAGGGATGGAAAGTAGAAGAGATGTTAGTGGAACAGTATCTTAGAAATCCACGAGTTGTTAAAGAATTTACCGCTTATTATGATTTGTATCAGAAGTATAAAAAGGATTATCGTATTGAGGAGATTCTTGCAGGACAAGCCCCGGCACAGGCAGGTGAAAAAGCCAGAAAAGCAGATTTTGATGAACGCTTATCTTTGATGGGGATGCTGATTGACCATATGCAGAGTGCGGTCAGGGAAAATATGGAGCACTATGAAATACTCAGCAATTTGCTAGTGCATATGAAGGGATTGCGTAATCTGGAAACAAAAGAAGAAGTGCGTTCTCTGCTGGCTAAGCAGATAGAAGGAAGACACAAAGGAATGGAGGCTTTGCAGAAAGCAGGGGCGTTATCCGACAAAGAGAAACGCAGACAAAAGAGTGTGATTCGATTTCTGGAATCCTGTGAGAAAACATTGCGACTTGGAGATGCGGCAGATGGCAGGATGGCTTTGCAGGTGTTAAAAGACGCCTATGATAAAGAAGTATCTCTTTACAAACAGGAAACTGGACAGGTGAAAGAAAAATGGCACCATCTTTTTACGTTTGTGGAAGATACTTTTGGCTCTGGAAATGAGCTTTTGATTTTGATGACAGAGTGTACGGTTCATAAGGATAGTGCAAGATTTATCAGTATGTATGGTTGTGAAGAATACAAACGTCACAATGAAGAAATGATGATAACAGAACGCAGTGAAAGAATATGGGAGCAGGTTGCGGCATTGGAGTTATTGTGAAAAATCCTGATATGGAAGATTTTTATTACGATGATTGTTTTGCCGCCTTATTGCGGCAAGCTGCTTAGAAACGAGGAGTGGTATGCAGAGAAAAGAAAGGGATACACAAAATGGAGTTTTACAGTTTGAGATTCGCCCGGAATTTGTTATAGTAACTGGATATCGGGGGAAAGATATTTCTGTTGTTATTCCGGAAGAAATAGAAGGCAGGCCGGTAACTGTTATTGGGAAAAAGGCATTTTTAAGCTGTAAAAATTTACAGGAGCTGATTTTGCCGGATACCATTACAACCATACAGGAGTGGGCATTTGCCTGCTGCAGCCAGTTAGAAAAAATAAAGATGCCCCAGAAAGAACTGGCAATAGGGCAGGGGATTTTGAAGGATTGTCATAAGCTGAAACAGATATTCCGGACAGAAGATGCTTTTCTGGATAAAAAGGAGGATATTTCTTTTCTGCTGGCGGCAACCATGAACAAACTGGATGCATTTTATCTGTTTGATTTAGCGGCAGCAGGTTCTGCGGAATGGATAGAGAAATGGGATGCCAGAATGCTTTTTCTGCTGGAACAGGAAGATACAGAGGGGTATTCCAATATGCTACTGTGTGGGGAAGAAGATTATGGCAGCAGAGAAACAAATCTGGATTATTATATGGAACAGCGCAGAAGACAGAAGGTAAGACTTGCTATGCTACGCCTTATGCACGATATGGGTCTGAAACAGGAACACAGACAGAGGTTAGCAGATTATATCCGCCTGCACAGAAAAGGAGCAGAGTCGGAGGAAAGCTGGAAGGTTGTTCTGGAAGAGCATGGGGATGAAAAGGAATATTATCAGTTTCTGATAGATGCGGATTGCGTGACAATAGAAAACTTTGATGCCATGTTAGCGGACATGGGTGACTTGCATACGGAGATGAAAGCATTTTTGATGAATTATCAAAGTACACAACTAAATCAGGATGAACTTTTTGCTTCTTTGGAATTTGAATTATAAACAAAGCGAATTTTGAAAAAATCTTGTTGCGTTATGGCAAATTCTATGATAAACTAAAACCTGCTTGATGTAATGAAAGGAGCAGGATAGAGATGGGAGCATTAAGAGTTGCTTTAACAGTTATATATATTATTATTTGTATCGTTCTTGTGGTACTGGTATTGATGCAGGAAGGCAAAACTTCAGGTTTAGGAGCTGTCAGTGGCGTGGCAGAAACATATTGGGGCAAGAATAAAGGACGTTCTATGGAAGGTAAACTGATAAAGATTACAACTATTTTAGCAGTAGCCTTTATGTTATTTGCCATTGTTTTAAACTTGAATCTCTTTTAGGAAATGGAAAGCACTCTTGTATCGGGGTGCTTTTTTATTTTAGGATGTGCATTTATATGCGAGGGAAAATATGAATCAGGATTTGTTTGAGAGAAGAAAAAAATTAATCATAGAATTGATAGAAGATGAAATGTATGTGCCCATGAAGGAAAAGGAACTTGCTATGTTGATGCAGGTTTCCAA
>CAYVUF010000294.1:0-2719 GCA_964454605.1 uncultured Bacteroides sp. | reverse complement strand
ACGAACTCGTTGCACAGCTTACTTGTAGAAAATACAGGCTGACAAGCAGAGGTAAGGGCATTATCAATTCCATAGCGATAGATGCTGACGGAGAAGATTATGATTATAAATCAGTTACATTCTCCGGAGTAAAGGATATTATTGATGCTACCTGCAATATGCTATCAGCAGTAACCAATATTCCACAGACAAAATTATTTGGTCGTTCACCTGCTGGAGAAAACTCGACAGGTGAAGGTGATATGGAAAATTATTATTCCTATGTGAATAAAATACAAAAACTGAACTTAAAAAGAAATCTTCGTGTATTGATAGACATTATTCTGATGGCGGGGAAATACAAGGGAGAGTTCGAGGAAACTCCATACTACAAGCTGAAATTCAAACCACTTTGGAATCTCAGTGAATCGGAGCAGGCAGATGTTGATCAGAAGAAAGCAACAACAGAGCTTACGAAGGCACAGACAGCACAGGTTTATGTTGATATGCAGGCTATTGATGCGTCAGAGGTTAGAAAAAGACTTGCTGAAAATGGAGAGTTTACGGTCAATGATATTCTTGATGAAGAAGATGATTGGGAAGCAATGGCAGAGGACGTTCCGGTAAATAGCAATGAATCTGCGGAAACAACCAACACAGCATTATCTGCAGAAAAGAAAACTTTTGGAGAACAGGAAGAAACAGAAACTGATTCGGTTTCGGGAAATGCAATTCCTACAGGCTGTGGTGTGATAGTTGTTAAAGGCGGCAAGGTTCTGATAGGTACACGAAAAGATAATGGACTTGTATGTGGTCCTGGAGGACATATTGAGCTGGGAGAAACTCCGGAAGATGCGGCTATAAGGGAGACACGAGAGGAATTTGGTATTAACATTGCCGATATTACTCCTGTTGCGCTGATTTCTGGTATGCCGGATGGATATTGTCCGTCACAGGTATTTCTTTGTACAGAATATTTCGGAACACCATTGTGCTTCAATACAGAAATGGAGAATGCAAGATTTGAGGATATTCGCAAGGTGTTGAATATGAATCTATTCTTACCATTCCGGCTATCTCTTGAAGAATTGCTTAGAGAACTTCGAGGTCTGAACGAGGATGCGGATAATAACGATGAGTGGAAAACTATCAACGGACAGCATGTTAATATTGGCAAAGGCGGTGAAATTATCAGCGGCAATCCTAAAGTTCTCGGAAAAGACACACCTGAAAATAGTGCAAAAAAGCAGAAAGAAAATTCAGAAAAAAAGAAAAAAGTATTGAAAGAAGCCACAAATCGTGGTACTATTTATGCAGATGAAAGGGTTTCGTCGTTTATAAGTTCTCCAAAAACCTTGCAAGTGCGTGAGGCTCTTTTCTTTTGCCCTGTAGTGCCGCTAATTGTGGCTCTGTGGGGCTTTTTTGTTGTAAACAGTCAAATAAACGATTAAAAGAATAAATGCGAAATTTGAGGCAATGAGAGAAGGTGGTATTTTGGATAATGAATTGCGGAAGGAACTGCTCCGAAAAGAGTTGAAACAGAAGAATAAAGGGAAGAAATCTATTCCGGCCAAGTATCGACCTAAATATCCGGATAGTGCAGAGCGTGAGTATCTAAGAATGGTAAATGCTTATATGGCTATCGAAAAAGAGATATTGATAAAATATCTTCCAGAACTGAAAAGGATACTCAACGAAGGAACGCAGCTTCGTGTTGATTCCAAGAAAGAAAATGAGGAAAAGCGAAAGATAGCAAGATTTTCAGCCATAGATAATACCATTGTTCGTCTCACGATTCTTTTTAAGAATATTAAGCGGGAACTGGATGCTGCATTTGGTCTTTATGATTTAAAAAGGCAGATTAACAAGATTGCAAGTCTTGATCATAAGCTCACGATTCGGGAATGGAAGAAGGCAGTAAGCAAAACATTAGGTATCAACTTACTTGATGATTATTATTCGGGCGAATACTACCAGACTATGCTTGAAAAATGGGTATCTGAAAATGTGGACTTGATAAAAACGATTCCGAATCAGTCTCTCGATAAGATGAAAGAACTTGTTTATCAAAACTATATGAAAGGCTCGACAACAACGTATATTGTGAAAGAAATTCAGCGACAGTATGGAATGAGTAAGCGCCATGCAAAGTTGATAGCAAGAGATCAGACCGCAAAATTAAATGCAGCAATTACGGAGAGTCAGCAGAGAGAGGCTGGTGTCTCGCATTATAAATGATCCGGTGTAATGGACCAAAGGGAAAGAAAGAGCCATAGGGAACTTGAAGGACATATTTTCAGTTGGGATAATCCACCTGATGTTGGAAAAGGCAGAAGGTGTCACCCTGGGCAAGATTATCAATGCCGGTGCTGTGCGATTCCGGTATTTGATATAGATAAGCTGGATTTACCGGTATGAAAGGAAGTGGTTACATTGAAAAAGTGATAGCAAACAGGAGGTGCAGAGAGTGAAATTGAAAAGAATTGATAGTATTTCTATGGATCGTACTTATTACACAGATGAGGGGTATCTTGTGGACCACCCCATTGTGACAACCTGTGGCATATTTGAGTATAAGAACGATGATGGAAGTACAAGAAGGGAACTTCGATTGCCGGAGTATGTTTTCGATGAAAAGTCATTGGAGAGTTACAAAGGTAAACCTATTATCATCACGCACGATGCTGGAGAAGTCGATAAAGAGAATGTTCGCAGAGAGCAAATAGGCACAATAATGAGT
>CAYVUF010000293.1:0-2747 GCA_964454605.1 uncultured Bacteroides sp. | reverse complement strand
CTTTGATTTCTACGGTAATTGCACTGGCACCGGAATCGATGGCATTTTCCACTAGTTCCTTTATCACGCTGGCTGGACGTTCTACCACTTCTCCGGCAGCTATTTTGTCAATTGTCTGATTGTCTAATACATTTATTTTTGCCATAATTGTTGTATTTGTATCCTTTTTGTTTCCTAACCCCAACGATTCTTCAATTTATTCTGTAAGCGATATAATGTATTTAAAGCATCTAGCGGTGTCAGATTGGAAATATCTAATTCCTTTAATTCATTTACTATGTCTTCATCTTTTACCGTATCAAATAAAGAAATCTGCTCCAAATCCACTTCATCGTATTTCACCGCTTTACGCTTCTCATTTTTGATATTGATTTCTATCTTTTGTACTTTTTCCGTAATATCGTTGTCACTTAACTGCTCTACAATTTCCTTGGCACGCTCAATTACCATATCCGGCACGCCAGCCAGTTTGGCAACCTGAATACCGTAACTCTTATCGGCTCCACCTTTGATAATTTTCCGCAGAAAAACGATATCGTCGCCCTTTTCCTTTACTGCAATGCAATAATTATTTACATTATCCATTTTGCCTTCCAATTCGGTAAGTTCATGATAATGTGTGGCAAATAAGGTTTTTGCACCCAGTATTTTCCGGTTGCTGATATGCTCAATCACTGCCCACGCAATGCTGAGTCCGTCAAAGGTAGAAGTACCCCGTCCAATTTCATCCAGTACCAACAGGCTGTTTGACGTAGCATTTCGCAGAATATTTGCCACTTCATTCATTTCTACCATAAAAGTGGACTGACCGCTAGCCAAATCATCCGAAGCACCGACTCTTGTAAAAATACGGTCAACAATGCCGATGTTCGCTTTTTTTGCCGGAACAAAGCAGCCAATCTGTGCCAGTAAAACAATCAGCGCAGCCTGGCGCATATAAGTGGATTTACCTGCCATATTGGGTCCGGTAATGACAGCAATACAGTGCTTCTGGTTGTCCAGATAAGTATCGTTTGCAATAAACATATCGTTATGAATCATCTGTTCCACAACCGGATGTCTGCCTTCCTTGATATCAATGATTCCTTTTTCATTTAAAGATGGCCGGATATAATGATTGCGTTCTGCCACATAAGAAAGCGAAGCAAAAACATCCAGTTTTGCAATTGCCTTTGCTGTCTTCTGGATTCTTTCAATCTGTGCGGCTATGGTATCCCTTACCTGACAAAAGATATCGTATTCTAAGGAATACAGCTTGTCCTCCGCATTCAGAATCGTATCTTCTAATTCTTTTAAACGCGGTGTCGTATAACGCTCCGCATTTGCCAGAGTCTGCTTTCGAACATAATCTTCCGGGACTAATTCTTTATAAGAATTGGTGACTTCAAAATAGTAACCAAACACTTTGTTATATTTGATACGCAGATTTTTGATTCCAGTTCGTTCTTTATCTTCATTTTCAAGTGCCGCAAGCCAGTTTTTTCCTTCTGTTTTGGCACGATGCAGTTCATCAATGGTAGGATGAAACCCTTCTTTGATGATACCGCCCTCTTTGATCGCAATCGGTGGTTCATCAACAATTGCATCATCAATCAGATGGAAGATATCGGACAAATCATCCAGTTCACCCTGAATCTGCTGCAGCATTTTGGAATGGGTATCTTTCAAAATCATCTTAATGGAAGGCAACATACTAAGGGAGCTTCGAAAAGAAATCAAATCTCGTGGATTGGCTGTCCGGTAGCTGACTTTTCCTAGCAGACGTTCCAAATCATAAATTGGATTCAGGTATTCCCGCAGCTCATCCCGCAGTATGGCATTTTGGCAGAATTCTTCCACCACATCCAGACG
Organism: uncultured Bacteroides sp.; assembly: GCA_964454605.1. GTDB lineage: Bacteria > Bacillota > Clostridia > Lachnospirales > Lachnospiraceae > UBA3282. Next base: position 896 of record CAYVUF010000293.1, on the reverse strand, counting down.
TGCTTCTATCGCCTCTTTATCAATCAAAGGCTGCTCAATGTACTTGCGCAGCAGTCTTCCACCCATAGCTGTCTTAGTACGGTCTAAAACCCCAAGCAGCGAACCTTTTTTCTGCTTCTCGCGCAAGGTTTCAATCAATTCCAGATTTCGTCTGGTTGCACTGTCAAGCAGCATATATTTATTCGTCAGATAAGGATATAAATGTGTAAAATGCTCTAAAGAAGTTTTCTGTGTTTCATATAAATACTGTAAAAGTGCACCAGATGCAATCAGACCATTTGGGAAATCTTCAATACCAAGTCCGACTAATGTATTTACATGGAAATGCTTTAAAAGGCATTTGCGACAGGTTTCTTCATCAAAATAATGGGGTGCAAGAGAATAAACTGTCACCCCAAGCCTTGCCTTCATTTCTTCTATATCAAATCCACTGACAAAAAATGCCTCATTACAGATAATTTCCGAAGGGGCATATTTATTGATTTCATCCTGTAATTTACGGATATCCTCTACTTCTGTCAGATAATAATCTCCGGTTGTTACATCCGCAACAGAAATACCTATTTTCCCTGGAAAATAGGCAATACATATCAGATAATTATTTCGAGAATCATCCATTGCCTGAATGTTCATATTGGTACCAGGTGTTACAATACGGATGACTTCTCTTTTTACGATACCTTTGGCTTCTTTGGGATCTTCTACCTGTTCACAGATAGCGACCTTATAGCCTTTCGATATCAGCTTGTTCAGATACCCTTCCACTGCATGATAGGGAACTCCGCACATAGGTGCGCGTTCTTCCTGACCGCAGCTTTTGCCTGTCAGTGTAATTTCCAGTTCTCTTGATGCAGTGATGGCATCTTCAAAAAACATTTCATAGAAATCTCCAAGAC
>CAYVUF010000292.1:0-2766 GCA_964454605.1 uncultured Bacteroides sp. | reverse complement strand
TGGCTGAAAGGTCTGTATCAAAAGACTGGTTCCTGCCGGATGGGCTCCTAAAATTTCGTGCGGATTATCTTCTTCGGAATAAATAATCCCTTCAATTGCCGGCCAGTTCATCAGTTTATATAGTTTTTTATTCATTTTCTTCCTCATTTCCGAGCGTTTCTGCTCTCTTTCTTTCTGATACGGAATCTTTATTCTTCTAACGAATGGATGAATAAACCGCTGCGTAATTTCGGTTCAAACCATGTTGACTTAGGCGGCATCAGCTTTCCTGCATCAGAAACTGCAAATAGTTCGTAGATACTTGTTGGATACATGGAAAAAGCCACTTTACAATCCGTATGTACTCTTCTTTCCAGTTCTGCAAGTCCTCTGATGCCACCAACGAAATCGATTCTTTCGTCGGTCTTGGGATTTTCTATTCCCAAAACTGGTTTCAGAAGATAATTCTGCAAAATGGAAACATCCAAATCCTGTACCGGATCACCTGTTAACATTTCCGGTTTCATCGTCAGCCTGTACCACTGATTTTCAAAATACATTCCCATCTCACCCTTTTTCATGGGACGGTAACTTTCTGTTCCCAACCTCTGAGTACTAAAAACTTCCTGTACTTTAGACAAAAACTCCTCTTCCGTATAACCGTTCAGTGATTTCACAACACGATTATAATCCATAATCAGCAGTCTGTCGTCTGGGAAAATAACGGAAAGAAAATGATTAAAGGGTTCTTTTCCTGTATAATCCGGATTTTCCTCTCTTCGTTTCTCAGATACCTTCACTGCAGAAGCACAACGATGATGACCGTCTGCAATATATACGTCCTCTACTTTTGCAAACTCTTGCTGAATGGTCTGCACCGCTTCTTCCTCATCAATAACCCATATACGATGTGTAATACCGTCTTCTGCGGTAAAGTCATAAACAGGTTCCGTTTTTCTTGCCAAATCCACCTGCTTTTCAATCTCTTCTCTTCTTCGATAAGCCAGAAATATCGGTCCCGTCTGGGCATTACAGATATCTACATGACGGATTCTGTCCGCTTCCTTGTCAGCTCTTGTATTCTCATGTTTCTTAATTACCTGATTCTCATAGTCATCCACAGAGGCGCAGGCTGCAATGCCTACCTGTGACCTGCCATCCATAATCAGTTCATACACATAATAAGCAGGTTTTTCTTCCCGAATAAACTCACCGTCGTGAATCATATTCCATAGCATCTCGTGAGCTTTGGCATAAACCTCTGGTGCATACATATCATAATCCTCTGGGAATTGTGTTTCCGGTCTGTCTATGCGAAGAAAAGAATACGTATCACCTTTCACCTTCTCTCTTGCTTCTTCCCTGCTATATACATCATAAGGCAACGCTGCGATTTTCTCTGCTAAATCTTTTCTTGGTCTGATTGCTTTAAAAGGAATTATATCTGCCATTCCAATTCTCCTGTTCCTGAATAAATGTGAAATCATTTTACTTTTATTTTAGCAAAAATGCCTATACAGCACAAGCATCTGGTGATAAAATAAAAGTGTTAATCTAAGAAAAGGAAGTGAAAAAATGACTGCAGAACATTTAGAAATTCTAAATAAAATCAACGCTTATGCAGAGAAAACATTAGCTGATATCGACCCACAAAAAACTCCTATTTCCTATCAATTGGATACTTTACGTCCTGTTATGGAAGAAATTGCACAGGAAAAAGGAATGTCCTTAGAAGAAGTTTTCATTCTATATATGGACCTTGCCAGTGAATTTTCCGTAAAGGCAGAAGAACAATTTCAATCTGATTTGAACAATGGAAATGCCAGTTTCTCCAGCATCGCAAATACTTTAGAATAAGCATTCGCATTTTCTCGTTTCATAGAAAAAAGGTCAGGCTGAACCATTCAGCCTGACCCTTTCTTTTCTCTTACTTTTATTTTTCTATTTTACAACTCTTACGCGGAATACCCCATCAACTGATTCCAATTTCTTAATAATTTCCTCCGAAGCCGGCTCTTCAATGTCTAACATCGTATAAGCAACCTCTCCTTTGGATTTATTTGTCAGGTCAGAGATGTTGATTCCTGCATCACCAAAACATGCTGTGAACTTTGTAATCATATTTGCAATATTCTTGTGGAAAATTGCAACACGACCTGCTTTCACGCAAACACCCATATCACATTTCGGATAATTTACACTATTGATGATATTACCATTTTCCAAATAATCCATTAACTCTTTGACTGCCATCTTCGCACAGTTGTCCTCAGATTCTTCCGTAGATGCACCAAGATGAGGAATCACAATACATCCTTCTTTGCCGGCTGTTGTGGTATTCGGAAAATCCGATACATACTTACGAACCTTACCCGCTGCAATGCCATCCAAAACAGCCTGCTCATCCATCAGTAAATCTCTTGCAAAGTTCATCAGAATAACGCCATCTTTCATTTTAGCAATGGCTTCTTTGTTAATCATACCCTTCGTGGAATCCATTAATGGAACATGAATGGTGATGATATCACAGTTTTCATAAATTTCATCTACATTCAATACGTGTTTTACATCACGACTTAAATTCCATGCTGCATCAACAGATACATATGGGTCATATCCATAAACTTCCATTCCAAGATGTTTGGCAACATTCGCAACCTTAACACCAATTGCGCCAAGACCAATAACACCTAACTTTTTATCCTGAATTTCAGTACCTGCAAAATTTTTCTTTGCTTTTTCTGCTGCTTTGGCAACATTCTCATCGTCTTTATTGTTCAGAACCCA
>CAYVUF010000291.1:0-2769 GCA_964454605.1 uncultured Bacteroides sp. | reverse complement strand
GAATGGAGAGGTGGTAAATCATATTCTGGAGAGCGTGAAAGGCTGGGTAGAAGAATTTGATATCGATGGACTTCGTCTGGATGTTGCCTATTGTCTGGACCATGATTTCCTGCGCAGACTGCGTTCATACTGTGACGGATTGAAGGCAGATTTCTTTCTGGTAGGAGAAACATTGCATGGAGATTACAACCAGTGGATGAATGATTCCATGCTGCATTCGGTAACGAATTATGAGTGTTACAAAGGATTGTTTTCCAGCTTTAACAGTATGAATATGTTTGAAATTAATCACTCTCTGCTTCGTCAGTTCGGACCGGAAAACTGGACTTTATACAAGGGAAAACATATGCTTTCTTTCGTGGATAATCATGATGTGTCCAGAATTGCAAGTAATCTGTCCAATGAAAATCATCTGCCGCTTATCTATGCACTCTGTTTTGGAATGCCAGGTATTCCTTGCGTTTATTATGGCAGCGAATGGGGAGCGAAAGCACACAAGCAGGAAGGTGACCCGGCACTGAGAGCATGCTTTGCACAGCCGGAATGGAATGGATTGTGCGATTTTCTCCATGCTTTGGCAGAGGCTAAGAAAAATTCGCAGGCGTTGAATTATGGGGACTTCCGTTCCGTAGTGCTTACCAATAAGCAATGTATTTTCGAAAGAAAGACAGAGAGCGAAAGAGTTCTGGTTGCCATCAATGCAGATGGGGAAAGTTACACAGCACACTTTGATGCAGGCTGCGGTAAGGCGGTTGACTTAATCAGCGGCAAAGAACATGATTTTGGCGGGGGCAGTGAATTGCCGCCATACAGTGCCCAGTTCTGGAAAATGGAACGATAAGATTTTTTGAAAAAAGTAGTTGACATTTGTTTTGAAAGAGAGTAGTGTAGCAATTACATCACACAGAAGTGAGCTGTGGAATAGCAAATATAAGCAGTAAAGACAGAAGTAAGACGAAAAATAAGGAAAAGGAGGTAAAGAATATGTTTTTACATACAATCAATAAAGGAAACAATATAATATCTGATAAAATCATAAAACATGGGATTACCTCCGCATATTTTCTGGAATAAGAGAAGGACCGGTTACTAAGTGAGGAAAAGGAAACGGTCACGCATTTTTTGATGAACTTAAAACAGAGGAAGGCAGCTATGGTAATTTCACCGTAGCTGCTTTTTTGTGCTTTTGTGTGCGATAGGAAAGAACGAAGTATTTAGAAATGGATAGGGTTTATGAAGGAGAGGGTTATGAAAAAGAAGAGAGGAATGAAAAGAATATCCGATTATATCTGGGAAAACAAAGTGCTGTATCTGGTGGCAATCGCAGCACTTCTGATAGCGGTTACATTGGATATGTTGTCACCCAGGCTGACAGCAAGGGTGGTGGATGATGTTATTGTAGGAGGAAATATAGGAGAATTGAAATATCTTCTGCTTGGTTTTCTAGGGATTGGTGCAGGCAGATGTATGTTCCAGTATATCAAAGAATACACCTTTGATTATACTGGCTCAAAGATTTCTTCCCAGATGCGAAGGGATTTGTTTGTACATATCCAGTCATTAAGTGCAGATTTTTTTGACCGGACGAATACTGGGGAACTGATGTCCCGTATTAAGGATGATATCGACCATATATGGGATGCATTAGGCTTTGTGGGGATGCTGATTATAGAAGTGGTTTACCATACCGGCATCATTCTGACCTGTATGTATATGCTGAACTGGAAACTAGCACTGATTCCCACTGTGGCAATGATTTTCTGTGGTACGATTGCGATTATCATGGAACGGAAACTGGGCAGTGTATATGAAGAAATCAGCGAAGAAAATGCAGTACTGAATACCGTAGCAGAAGAAAATCTGGCAGGTGTGCGTACCGTAAAAGCCTTTGCCAGGGAAAAATATGAAATTTCCAAGTTTTTATCCCACAACAAACGGTATTATGACTTGAATATGACACAGTCAAAAGTATTTGTAAAATATTATCCTTATTTTTCAGTTGTCACCAAGGTGCTGCCCTTACTTACCATTCTGGTAGGCGGTAAATTTGTTATTGCAGGAGAAATGTCACTGGGAGAGATGACAGCCTTTGTAGAATATTCGAATAACATTGTATGGCCGATGGAAATGCTGGGATGGCTGACAAACAGCTTTTCTTCCGCGGTAGCATCCAATAAAAAAATACGCAGAATCTATGAGGAAACGTCAAGTATTCAGGAAAAAGAGCAGCCGGTTCTGTTAGAAAAGGTGCAAGGAAAGATTTGCTTTGACCATGTATCTTTTCACAAAGCAGATATGCATGAAATCCTGCATGATATTTCTTTTACCCTGGAATCGGGTAAGACGCTTGGTATTATGGGAGCGACCGGAGCGGGAAAAACATCCATTATACAACTGCTCCAGCGTATGTATGATGCCACAGACGGTACGATTTCCATAGATGATGTAGATGTCAAGGAACTTTCCTTAGAACAGCTTCGTACCAATATCAGTTATGTTATGCAGGATGTATTCCTGTTTTCCGATACGATTTATGAAAATATCAAATTGGGAAAAAAGAAAGTACTGGATTTTAATACGGTACGGAAAGCCTCTACCGATGCGCAGGCAAGTGGTTTCATTGAACGGATGGAGCAGCAGTATGATACAGTGATTGGCGAAAGAGGAGTTGGTCTGTCAGGCGGGCAGAAACAGCGAATCAGCATTGCAAGAGCGCTGGCAAAGCATGACCCGATTCTGGTATTGGATGATTCCACTTCGGCACTGGAC
>CAYVUF010000290.1:0-2777 GCA_964454605.1 uncultured Bacteroides sp. | reverse complement strand
TAGAAGAGCAAAACTGAACTACTTAAGAAATCGCGTTGGTAAGAAAGCGAAAGTAAAAGAGCTTGTAAAATAAGAGCAGATTAAAACAGTTACCTTGAAGCAATTTGAGGTAGCTGTTTTTGCAATATGGGAAAAGTTATCAGATACTAGCGGCAGAAATTAGCAGCAGACAGGAGAGGTGTAGACTTGGCAAGGAGAAAGGGACTGCATTTTTATCAAAAGAAAAACCGATTGAATTCGAAATTATTAAAAGATATCTTTGAAATGATAATAGGTACGTTGGTAGCTGTTTTCCTGGCATTTGCCATTATCTTTTTTGCAGGGATGCGGACCAGTGTAATAGGCGATTCCATGGAACCGTCTTTGTATAATGGACAGGAGATTTTAATCAATCGTTTCCTTTATATGTTATCATCACCGAAGAGAGGGGACGTGGTTGTCTTTTTACCAAATGGAAACCAGAATACCCATTATTATGTGAAACGGATTGTGGGACTTCCAGGAGAAACGGTACAGATTAAAGAAGGAAGAGTTTATATTGATGGTGTCTTGCTGGGGGAAGAAGACTTATACGATACCATGATAGATGCCGGAATTGCAGAAAATGAAATAGAACTTGATACGGATGAATATTTTGTGCTGGGGGACAATCGCAACAGCAGTGAAGACAGTCGTTCCGGCAATATTGGTGCAGTGGTAAGAGATAATATTATAGGCAAAGCGTGGTTTCGTATGGCATGCGATGAGGCAGATATGGGACTTGTAGAATAGAGAAGAAACACAGACAGTAGTTATTGCTTGGGAAAGGTGTGGTGTGTAAGATGAATTATCAGTGGTATCCGGGTCATATGACAAAGGCAAAGCGTATGATGCAGGAAAATATAAAGTTAATCGATTTGGTGATTGAGCTTGTGGATGCCAGAATCCCGCTTAGCAGCAGAAATCCGGATATTGATGAACTTGGAAAAAACAAATCAAGATTGATTTTATTGAATAAATCGGATTTAGCAGATGACAGGTGCAACAAAGAATGGATAGATTATTTTAAACAGAAAGGTTTCTTTGTACTGGAAATCAATGCCAAATCCGGGGCGGGTATTAAAGCAATCCATGCAACGGTGAAAGAAGCCTGTAAAGAAAAAATAGAACGTGACAGACGAAGAGGAATTGTAAACAGACCGGTTCGTGCGATTGTGGTAGGGATTCCCAATGTAGGAAAATCTACTTTTATTAACTCTTTTGCAGGAAAAGCCTGTGCGAAAACAGGCAATAAGCCAGGAGTTACAAAGGGAAAACAGTGGATTCGTCTGAATAAGGAATTGGAACTGTTAGATACACCGGGAATTTTATGGCCGAAATTTGAGAATCAGGAAGTTGGTATGAAGCTGGCATTTATCGGTTCCATGAATGATGAAATTTTACAGTTGACAGAACTGGCAATGGACTTGATTACCTGTTTGGTGGTACACTATAAAAAGCAGTTAATGGAGCGTTATCAATTTTCGGAGGAGTTGGACACACCAGTTCAGATTCTGGAACATATCTGTGAAAACAGAAAATGCTACAAAAAAGGCGGAGAAGCTGATTATGAAAAAGCTGCGGCGCTGCTTTTGGATGATTTCAGAAATGGCAGAATAGGAAGAATTACGTTGGAAAGACCGGATGAGATAACGGAAGACCAGATAGAATAGTGTGCGCGGAAATGAGGGAATGATATATGAAAAAGGTGTTAAGAGAAATCTTGAATACCAGTCTTTATCTGCTGGTAGTATTGTGTCTGACTTATCTTATGATTCATTTCGTAGGACAGAGGACAGAGGTCAGAGGCAGTTCCATGGAACCAAGACTGACAAATGGAGATAACCTGATTGTGGATAAGATTTCCTATCGGTTCAAAGACCCGGAGCGTTTCGATATTATTGTATTTCCGTTTCAGTATGACCAGAATACATTTTACATCAAAAGAATCATTGGCCTGCCGGGAGAAACGGTTTCGATTGATTATGATGGTAATATTTATATTGATGGAGAAGTTCTGGAAGAAGGATATGGAAAAGAAACCATTCAGGACCCAGGACTTGCGTATACACCAATTACGCTGGGAGAAGATGAGTATTTTGTGATGGGGGATAACCGGAACAATAGCTCGGACAGCCGGGAAACCTCTGTTGGAAATATTAGAAGAGAGGATATTATTGGAAGAGCATGGCTTCGGATATATCCTTTTGATAAGGTTGGATTTATAAAACATAGATAGAGAGAAGAATACATATGGCAGAATCAATTCAGGAGATTAAGCAGAAATTACAGGCAGCTACATATAACGAGCTGCCTGAATTATTGCAAAGATATGAACAGGATGAACGAAGTGGTGTCAGACAGGCATTAGAAAAGGCAAATAAGCGTATTCAGGCATATCATAAGGAAGTAGAGCGTACCGAACAATTAAAGCAATACGAGAGGCAGTATGCGGCATATTCTTATATATGCGGCATTGATGAAGTGGGCAGAGGTCCGCTTGCAGGCCCAGTTGTGGCTGGTGCGGTTATTTTACCGAAAAATTGTGATATTTTATATATCAACGATTCGAAGAAACTCTCCGAAAAAAAGAGAGAAGAACTTTATGATGTGATTATGAAAAAAGCAGTGGCGGTAGGGCTAGGATACAGTACACCGGAACGGATTGATGAAATCAACATTTTGCAGGCGACTTACGAGGCAATGCGAGAAGCGGTTTCCAAATTGGAAGTAACACCGGATTTACTGCTCAATGATGC
>CAYVUF010000289.1:0-2811 GCA_964454605.1 uncultured Bacteroides sp. | reverse complement strand
ACGGAATACTGCGTTTGCCGATTTGCGGGGGCAACTGGAACAATGGCGCCAACGCTGGTGTTTTCAATTTGAACCTGAACAATCCCCGCTCCAATGCCAACGGCAACATCGGTTTCCGCTCCGCTCTGCCTTCAAGTCAGATGCTGCATACCTAATGGGTGTGAAGTCGGTACAGAGGTGTAAAGGATTCCGTCTCCTTTGCTCTTGCAAAAAAATGAAATGGGCATGAATGCCGGTAGTAGTGAAGACGAATCCCGCAATGCTCTGAAAGGAGATAATATGTCCATTAAAAATATTTATCCCAATATTATATCTTTTGAAAATTTACTGCAAGCTGAGAAAGATGCCAGGGCAGGAAAAAGATATGAACACGAGCAACTTGCTTTTTGGGGAAATTTAGAATATAACTTGCACGAATTATCAGATAAACTGCGAAGCCATAATTATCCACCAGACATATACCATCATTTTTATGTATATGAACCAAAACTGAGGAAAGTAATATTCTCAGATTATACAACGAAAATAATTCAAAGAGCTGCCTATAATGTTCTGAATCCTATTGTTTGTAAAGGAATGATTAACGATACTTATTCCTGCATAGGAGGGCGCGGACAACTTAAAGCAATGCAGAGATTAGCAAGCTGGGTAGATTTCACAGAAAAAAGTGGAAAACGCTGGTATTATCTGAAAATGGATGTGGAAAAGTTTTTCTATCGAATGAATCACGAAGTATTGATGAGAATAATTCGCAAGAAGATAGCCGACAAAGAAGCAGTTAAATTTCTTGAACATTATTTATGCCATGCTTCAAGAGCTTTCGGCCTTCCTTTAGGTGTGAAATCCCCGCTTGATATCCCCGACAGCGAAATGTTGTGGGATGTTGGGATAGCCATTGGAGGAGGACTGTCTCATATGTATGGGAATATGTATCTCAATCCAATGGATCAGATGGCAAAAAGAAATGAAGGAATACATTATTACATTCGGTATATGGATGATGTAATTATTCTTTCTGAAGACAAAACAGAACTGCACAGGTATAAGAAAATGTTTTCTGATTTCTTAGAGGATGAGTTAAAACTTCGATTAAACAGCAAAACAGCTATTCGACCTGTTTCACATGGAATGGAGTTTGTCGGTTATACTATCAGACCTAATGATGTAAGACTGAGAAAAAGCACGAGCCTCCGGATGAAGAGGCATTTAAAAACCATTCAAGAGCTGTATCGTGATTATAAAATTGATATGGATAGGGCTCGGTCAACTCTTATGAGCTACAAAGCTTTAATGGATCATTGTGATTGTAGAGCTTTGGAGAAAAAGATATTTGAGGATTTTGTTCTCACGCATAATCCAAAGGAGGCTAATATAGAAAATGGAAGAAGATAATTTACTGGAACTGCTTGAACTATATATAGATATGGTTGAAAAGCAGGATGAAATCATACACCGCTTAGGAAAAATTGTGGCCAGACAGGCTACTGATATTCAACTTTTGAAGAATGATAGGGAATTTTCCGATTCGAAGCTATCGGAAGATACTGCGATTGCCAATGAGGTTATTGAAGAATATCGAGATATGAAAAGCGAATTAGAGCCGTAAGGCTCTTTTTTAATGCTATTTGGAAGGAGGTGAGGAGAATGGATTTAACAACGCTGATTATTGCAATGAGTATTCCGTCAGCAATTACGGGCTTTGCTTTTTGGGCGATTGAAAAAAAGCTCGACCGCAGAGAAAAAGCTCAGGATGCTAAAGATGCTGCGAGAAGGAGCAACGAAATTATTGTCATTGAGAGTGTAAATGCTGCTTTGGCTTTAAGCGAGGCGACAGCAAGAGCGGTGCAGCGTATCCCTGATGCGCAATGCAATGGGGATATGCACAAGGCGCTTGATTACGCACAGGGAATTAAGCATAAGCACAGAGATTTTATGACGGAGCAGGGAATCAATGCCCTGTATTAGCAGGAGGTTTGAATGAAAGAAAAAAAGCAAAAGCGAGGCTTCCACCCTGTCAAAAAGGTAAAAGAACTGATTAACAAGATAGGCACGCTGAATCTGATTTTGATTCTGGTCGGTGCCTTTTTTTGTTGGTTCAACTGGCAAATGCTTTGTATCTATCGTGATTATGCGAGCATACCGGAAACTTATGCGTGTGCGGTAATTGCCGCCACAATTGGAGAGTGCGGTATCTGTGGTTGGATAAGAACCACAAAGGATAAAAAGCAGGACAGAAAATGGCAAAAAGATGATGAAGCTGAGTTGAAAAAAGAAATGGGGAAATCCCAAGACACATTTAATCATGAAATGGAGGATAACAGATAATGAATGATATTGTTTTTGAGGTTTTAAAACTTGTTGTAATGCTGGCAGTTTTGGTGATTACCAGATATTTGGTTCCATGGATCAAGCAGAAAATCGGCACAGATAAATTGGCAGAGATTGAGAAGTGGGCAAAACAGGCTGTTCTTATGGTTCAGCAGGTATACAAAGAATGGAATGGAGAGGACAAGAAAGCCTATGTAACAAAGTTTCTGAAAGAGTTATTGATGGCGAAGAACATTTCAATAACGGACGAGCAGCTTGATGTACTTATCGAAGCCGCAGTTAAACAGATGAAGATTGAAGAAAACGCAGGCATTGTTATTGAAGCTACAAGCGACATTTCAGTACAGGAATAACGGGAGGCAGAACTTATGGCTCTAAAAGGAAATACGGTAGAGGGGCAGATTTGGAATTTTCTAAAAGGGAAAGGGCTGAACAATTACGGAATCGCAGGTTTAATGGGAAACCTTTATGCCGAATCCGGTT
>CAYVUF010000288.1:0-2836 GCA_964454605.1 uncultured Bacteroides sp. | reverse complement strand
AGCTAACCCTGCCCCAGCAGATTGTTGCAGTGGCAGATATTTTAAGTGCTTTATATGGAAAAAGAAGTTATAAGGAGGCATTTGACAGTGAGTTGATTCAGAAAATCATGACAGAGGATGCGGAGAATCATAAAATCAATAAAACGGTAGTAGATATGCTCATGCGCAACTACGATAGGGTAATTGCAGAGTTTGAGAAAGAGAAAGAAAGTACGATTGGATTGTACTTGAAAATCAAAGAACAGTATGCGATTATGATTGAGAAATTCGAGGCATTTAATTAACAGAAAGGGAATGTCGTTTTAACTTTACACTACAGCCTGGGAAGTGCATAATAGTTAAGGGTAAAATGTAATATAGGATGAGAGGACATAACCGATGAAAATAGTATGTGGGAAAAATAGTGATGTAAAACAGATGCTTCAGAAAATCAAAGATTTATTGGTGAAAGAATGTATAGATTATCCGTTATTGGAAGAAGAACTGGTCATTGATATTCAATTGAAGGATGAGAATGACATCAGCAGTCCGAAGAATACAGAGCAGATTAATCTGGATGATTTAGAGATGCAGGAATCCAGTGTGAGTATGCTGGAATACTACTACAAGGAAGATGCATTGACAAATCTGTATAATCGGGCAAAATACGAGAGAGATATTGTTAAATTCGAAAGAAAGAAGTTTGACAGTTTTAGTTGCATTTATATGGATGCAGTTGGCCTGCATGAAATCAATAATCATCTTGGACATACAGCAGGTGACCAGATGTTGTGTAGTGTTGCCGACGGTATTCGCAAATGCTTTCCAGATAGTTATGCTTACCGGATTGGCGGAGATGAATTTGTCATCTTCTGTTTTGACTGGGAAAGAAGTCGTCTGGAAGAGGCAGTTTCTGATTTGAAGCGGTTTGTGAATCAGGAGGAGTATGAGATTTCCGTAGGGATAGCGGTTGGCAAAGAAGGCAGCAGTATCTCAGAAACCATCAATACAGCGGAAGATACGATGCGTAAGAATAAGGAAGAGTTTTATCGTCAAAGTGGCGGAAAACGCCAGATGCGCAGTCTGAATAACAAGCTGGAAAAGATTTTACTTGAAAATCAGGATACCAGCCAGTTTCTGCAGGTGATTGCGGATGAATACAAGGGTGTATATATGGTAAATCCGGATGAGGATACCTGCAGGCATATTTATGTTCCGCCTTATTTTCAGGCACTTTTGAAGAAACATAAGGGATGTTATTCCAAAGCAATTGGAGAATATTGCAAAACAATGGTGCGGAAAGAAGACCAGTATTTGTTTGAAAATATTTTTGATTATGAGTATGTGCTGGAAAAACTGAAAAAAGGAGAACAGATTTCGTTTACTTACCAGAAAACAAATGGAAGTGTTATTCATCTGCAGATTACTGTTTATAACCAGAATGTAGCTGACAGCAGAGAGATGCTGTGGGTTTTTATGGATGGTGACAGAGTATAAACAAGAGAAGATAAAATACCGGAACCGGACAGCTTTTTTGTTATTTGGTTACCGGTATTTTTTGTTTCCTGGAAATAGTATGGGATTGATAGAACAAGATACAGGATGCTGGAGAAAAGTTGGATATGATAAATTCTATCATTCCATAAGGTTGCTTTTTCAATAAGAGTGTGCTATGATGCTTGTGGTTAGTTAAAACTAACTACGAAGAAACAAGAAAGACGTGATGGTGGAGATATGGCGATACAGGAAATTATGAAATGGTATGTTTCAGAAAATGAAGAGGAAAATATGGCAATGCAGCTTGCCTTCCACTGTGCACCAATTATCAAAGGAAGTAAACCGGCGAATCTTATGACGGTTTCCAAAAGGAAATTTAAAGGGATTGGCAGATTACTGGAGGGCACCAACATTTCATATCGTTTTCTGAATACCAGAGGAGAACAGGCAATTTTATATCTGTATCGGGAAAAGGAACTGAAACATTATCTGAAACAGGATACTGTCATGGCTTTTTTACAGGAGTATGGATATGAACAGGAAGAGGTGGCTGAAATGCTGAATCGACTTTCTGAACGTATTGAATTGTATCGGGATGGAACGATGCAGTTTCCGCATGAAATTGGTGCATTCTTAGGATATCCGGTAGAAGATATGAAAGGATTCATTGAGCATAACGGAAAAGATTTTGTTTATTCCGGTTATTGGAAAGTCTATCATGACGTACAGGGAGCAGTAAAGCTGTTTCAGCGATATGACAAAGAACGTATGGAAACCATCAGAGAAGTGATTCTGGGAAAAAGTATACGGGAAATAGCCGTATAACCGGACCGGATAGAAAGAGAGGATTTATGAGCAAAGTAAATATTATTTATTGGAGTGGAACAGGAAATACAGCAGCTATGGCAGAGATGATTGCACAAGGAGTTGTCGAAACAGGGAAGGAAGCGGTCTTAGTGCCTGTTGGGGAAGCGGATGTGGCTGTTTTGCAGAATGAGAAAGCCTTTGCACTGGGTTGCCCGTCCATGGGAGCAGAACAGTTAGAAGAAATGCAGATGGAACCGTTTATGTGTGAGTTGGAAGCAGTCCTTGCCGGTAAAAAGGTGGTATTGTTTGGCTCTTATGGATGGGGAAATCAAGAGTGGATGCGTGACTGGGAAGAAAGAATTGGGGCAGCAGGCGGAAGCGTGGTGAATGGCGAAGGAATTACGGTGAATGGTGCGCCGGATGCAGAAACAGAGGAATTGTGTAAAGATGCAGGACGTGCTTTGGCAGGTCTTGTATAAAAAATATGTGCTCTCCTAAAGCTTAAATGAAAAAGTAACTGCTAGGACATATTGACACTATATTTTTAAAACCT